>DAOVOB010000119.1 GCA_030629925.1 Fidelibacterota bacterium | reverse complement strand
TTCGATATTGTAGAGACGCAAGATCTTGCGTCTCTACATCACCATAACAATGATATGATTAAAATTAACTTGAATTTATAAAGGAACTTATACTATCTTCTATAGTTCGTAAATACATAAAAATTAAATATTGGTGATAATATGAAAAAACTAAGTTTATTTTTAATTATCCTTTTAACTATCTCGTGTAATCTGTTTAATCCGCTTGGTGATATACAATTAATTGATACAGTTCTTGATGATCAGTTTGTCGTTTCATTGGCTTTTGAAGACGATGGTACCGCCTGGGCGGGTATCATACGAGATCAATATGGATTGGTAAGAATTGATCCCGATGGAAGTACTGAGATATTTGATCATACTAACTCCTGTTTAAAAGATTCAGCTAATATTTGGGACATTGATATCGACAGTCAGGGTAAGGTGTGGATGCTGAATGATGACGGTTTGGTCTGTTACAACGGTGGTATTTTCACGCGTTATGATTCGATTGATAACTTTTATATTCCCAGAGCGTTTACAGGTTCTTTAGCGATCGATGACGATGACAATATATGGTTTATCGGATACAATCCCTGGGTGAATTGCCCGACTCAAAAAATATTTTGTTTTGACGGAATCAGTATTATCGGATATGAACCAAATGGTATGAATTTGGATCAATGCCCCTCCATCACGGATATTGAGGTCGATCCATCCGGAAATGTATGGTTCTCATTTTACCGCGGAGATCCGGTGTTCCTGAAATATGACGGCAGCGAATGGACATCTTATGATACCAGTGATATTGGCTTCGTTCCTTACAATATCTCTGATATTGAATTCGATAGCGATAACAATTTATGGTTTACGGATGATTATACCGTCAGTAGTGTTGCTCATCAGAGTCAACCGGCTTTATATGAATTCGACGGTGAGCATGAAGCTGAACCATATGGTGAAACATATTATATCAGTGAAATTGCGATCGATGATAATGACAATATCTGGGTTACGGGATTAAACCCCAGATTGGCCGTTTTCGATATGAATAAAAGGTGGGTAACGGATGAATCCGATGATGTGAGTTTTTGCCGCGTAATGGAAAAAGCACCCAACGGCGATATGTGGTTGGGTACAAGCGAGGGGATCAATATCTTCCAGAAATAAATAAAACCAGATATAAGTGATGAGATATGAGATAAAGTAAATATTTTTCTCTCATCTCTCATCTCTCATCTCTCATCTCTCATATCTACGTTAAGCATCTTGGTTTATTCTCCTCCATGTTTAAAATTCACATAAAATTTGTTTTCATTCAAACAATCAATCCTTATATTTGCTAAAAATCAACAGTATGGAATCAACAAATCAACAGGGGAGACCTTAGGCGATGAAACAGTATCAAGATTTATCATTAAAGGGTAAATTTATGGGGCGGTCCGTTTCCGTCATCAATGACCTTTCCACGGACGAGCAATGGTACCTTTATACCAAGACCCACGCGTTAAAGAATGCAGTTGCTCAAAAAGACGACCTCTCTCACTTTAAGATCAACAATAACAATGTCGGTGCCTATTTGGTTTTTGTGGAACCTAGCACGCGTACAAAGGAGTCCTTCCTGAACGCGGTGAAGTTTCATAACATCAAAACCAACATTTTTGATGCAACGACCTCTTCCTTCAGCAAAAAGGAAAGCTACTCTGATACATTCCGCATGCTGACGACCTACAGCCCCTATTCGCTGTACATTATTCGCACAAAACTTGAAGGTGTGACTCGCTGGCTGGATTATGACTTGGGACAGTTCGCTGAGCGCATGGGAATTCAAAAGCCTTCATTCATCAATGGTGGGGACGGCAAACATGAACATCCCACTCAGGAAATACTTGACGAGTACACCTTTCTGGAGCAAAATAATTTTAATCGTGATTATATCCATATCGCCCTGGTCGGTGATCTTTTCCACGGTCGAACCGTCCACTCCAAAGCTGACGGTTTGAACATATTCAAGCAAGTGGATGTAGATCTTATTGCTCCAAATGAATTGGCTATGCCGCCGCACTATAAAAAGAAAATGGAAAGCAACGGATATAATATCCGTGAGTTTGCTTCCATTGAAGAATATCTTGCACAAAAGAAAATTGCCAATATCTGGTATTTTACGCGCCTGCAACTGGAGCGCATGGGTGAGGATATCTTGCAACATGCTGAGCGACTAACTAAATCAGTGACATTCCGCCAGGAATGGATAGAGCAGATGAAAGAAGGGACAAAATTCTATCATCCGCTACCGCGCAACCGTGAATATCCGACTATACCACTCTTCCTGGATAAAACACCGCTCAACGGGTGGGATGTTCAAGCAATGAATGGTTATTATACCAGAGCAATTTTAGTGGGAATGCTGGGCGGGAGTCTGGGTGAAGATTTCAACGGGGAGCATCTTGTTGAAAAAGAAAAGAAGGTCAATTATATTGAAGAAGTCTCTACATTTGCTTCAGTACCCAAAGAATTTAAAATAGGTACAAAACCGGTGGAAAATGGAATTGTGATCGATCACATAGGTAAAGGCGAGGATATTTCAACGATCTGGGAGCACATATACAAAGCACGCAAGATACTTGATCTGAATGTGGTGTCCTCTCATGGAGTCTATAAATCACATAAGGATGGTCAGTACAAAGGTGTTCTTTCACTTCCGGAGCTGAACCAATTTGACTTGGTTAAAATGAAAAAACTCTCGGCCATTGCGCCGGAAACCACATTGAATATTATTAAGGACAGCTTGGTCCAAAAGAAATTCAAGATACATTTCCCACCTAAGATCTACGAATTTGATGAAATATCATGTAAGAATCCGGATTGTATCTCGCACCCCTCACATTCAGAGAATGCGATGCCTTTTTTCTATAAAACCGAATCAAATACGTTTATCTGCAAGTATTGTGACAAAGACCATAATTACAAAGATGTTTGGGATATTTAACAACATAAAGGAGACGAATGGAGACCATTGCCCGACAGATCGCTAAAGCTGCCCTAGAGATAAAGGCCGTAAAATTACAGCCCGACAATCCATTTACATGGGCTTCCGGTTATAAAATGCCGATCTATAACGATAATCGCTTATTCTTATTTTACCCTCAGTATCGTCGTCTGATCGCTGAAGGTTTCGCGAAATTGATCGAGGAGAAGAATATTCCTTGTGATATGATAGCAGGAACTCCGACAGCAGGTATACCGCATGGCATACTATTATCCGATATTATTGAAAAACCTTTTATATATCCGCGTAAATGGAAAAAAGGTCATGGGATGCAGAATAAGATCGAAGGAATTCCCAATCCTGATATGATCGTTGGTAAGCATGTGGTTATGGTTGAAGACTTGATCTCAACCGGAGGAAGTTCTGTGGAATCGCTTGAAGTTATTAAGTCCGCCGGAGCAAAAGTAGATACCTGCTTGTCGATATTTTCCTACGGATTCCAAAAGGCGCAAGATGCTTTTGATGCTGTTAACGCACGGTATTTCCCATTGATCAACCTAGATACATTGATCGCAGTCGTTGAAGAAGAAAAGTACTTCAATGCAGAACAAATTGAACTTCTACGAGAATGGCAAGCCTCTCCTTTTACTTGGGGTGAACGCTTTAAATAAAGGAAGAAAGTATGAGTTATCTTAATTTTTTACGAGAAACGGCTGAAAGAGCCGGGAATGTTGTATGTATGGGATTAGATCCGGTTCTGGATTATCTTCCGGCTCGACTGGGATATCGAATTGACGAGATCATTCCCAACTTCTTCGAGAAACTATTTGATGAAATGAGCAATCGTTACTTGAAACCGGCTGCTTTTAAGCCAAATCAAGGCTACTATTTAAAGCATGATGTTCCTCTGCAAGGTGATTTCAGTGGTTCACTTGCTTTATCAAAAACCATTAAACTATGCCGTGAATATTTCCCGCATATTCCCGTGATTATGGATTATAAACGCGGAGATATAGCAACATCATCCTCAAATTATGCAAAAGAAGGTTTTGAGCGCTGGGTTGCTGATGCCGTTACCATTTCACCTTATATGGGCTCCGATTCCGTTATTCCTTTTCTGGAATACAGCACCAAGGGACAGGGAACCTATATTCTTAACCGCACATCCAATGCGGGTGGGAAAGATTTTCAAAATCTTTTACTTCAGGATGGTTCAACTCTATATGAAGCTGTGGGTAAAAAGATCATTGAATGGGCACAAAAATATCCTGGTACGGGTGCTGTTGTCGGTGCAACGTCGGTAAATGAATTAAAAGTATTGGCTGAGCAATATGCTCCCTATGATATTCCTCTGTTGATCCCGGGTGTCGGTTCTCAGGGTGGATCCGCACTACAGGTCATGAATGCATTAAAAAAAGCAAAATACGATGTTAAACTAGCACGAATCAATTCATCTAGCGGACTCACGCATCCTTGGAAGAAATCCAGTCATATACCCGAAAATTGGGCAATGGTATGTGCTGATGCACTAGAAGCACTTATTGTTGATTGTAAGATCTAAAGACGTGACTAGAAATTAGTAACTGGATTACATAAATGTAGGGAACAGGCATGCCTGTTCCTTTTCTTTTGGGCATTAAAAAAGGCGAAAAGTTGAAAAATTCTTCATGAGACGGAAAAATATATCTGTCATTTCGACCGAAGTGAGTCCACTGAAGGTGGATGAACGTAGCGGAGAAATCTCAAACTCATTATTATTGAGCGATTAATTTGAGATCTCTCCACATGGCCTGACGGTCGTAGCTCGTAGGGCGAAGACTGTTCGAGA
>DAOVOB010000101.1 GCA_030629925.1 Fidelibacterota bacterium | reverse complement strand
AGGGTGTAAAATATTTTGTGTAAATGGTGATTCAATAATCAGTAAAAAAAATGAAAAATATACTATATGAAAAGGGCTCGACATGTCGAGCCCCTACATAATTTTATACAAGTTATAAATTACTTATCATTAGTCACCTTCATAATAAAAGCAAATTCAAGTGCAACTTCTTTATACACCTGGAAACGACCCGATGCACCGCCATGGCCGTAGTCCATTTCGGTTTTCATTAGAACCAGGTTATCATTTGTTTTCAGATCGCGAAGTTTGGCTGTCCATTTTGCCGGTTCCCAGTATTGAACCTGTGAGTCATGCAATCCTGTTGTGATCAAAATATTCGGATAATCTTTGGCTTCCACGTTATCATAAGGTGAATAGCTTTTCATGTATTCGTAGTATTCTTTCTCGTTGGGATTACCCCATTCATCGTATTCATTGGTCGTTAAAGGAATACTGTCATCCAACATGGTCGTCACAACATCCACAAAAGGAACCTGAGCAACGATACCTGCAAATTTCTCGGGAGCCAAGTTGGCAACGGCACCTACTAAAAGGCCACCGGCCGATCCGCCCATAGCAACCATATTGTCATAGCTCGTATATTTTTCTTTTACAAGATGATCGGCACAATCAACGAAATCATTGAAGGTATTCATCTTCTTGAGCAATTTACCATCGTCATACCAATAGCGACCCATTTCTTGTCCACCACGGATATGGGCGATAACCCAAATATATCCTCGATCCAGCAAGCTCAATCGAACAGAAGAAAAATATGGAGTCATGTTGATCCCATAAGATCCGTAAGCATATAGAACAAGGGGAGCAGAACCGTCAAGAGCTGTTCCCTTTTTATAAACGATTGACATGGGCACTTTCGCACCATCTCGTGCTTCCGCCCAAATGCGTTTTGTCTCGTAATTCTTCTTATCAAAATTACCCAAGACCGGACGTTCTTTTTTAAGAATGCGTTCTCCCGTCAAGAGGTTCTGATCAAAGGTTGAACCGGGTGTTGCCATGGACTCATACCCGAAACGTAACCATTCGGAATCAAATTCCCGGTTGGTGCCTATCCAAACGTCATGGGCTTCTTCTTCAAATTTTATATACTCATCGACTTTACCGTCATAAGAAATAATACGTAATTTTGTATCGGCATTGCTTCTTTCTTGCAAGACGTAGCGATCTTTAAAGAATTCCGATCCTTCGATCAACACATCTTCACGATGAGCTACGATCTCTTTCCAGTTTTTCTTACCCGGAGCCGAAACAGGTACAGCCGATAGCTTGAAATTTTGAGCATTAGCGTTATTCAAAATATAAAAGACAGAACCGACATGCGTAGGGCTGTATTCCAGTCCGCGAATTCTTTTTTGAATGAGAACGGGATCTGATGCGGGATTGTCGGCATTGATAAAGCTATATTCCGTGGTGATCGACGCCTGCGATACCAACATGATATATTTTCCACTGTTGCTTCGATAAACACCATGATAGAAGGTTGGGTCGGTTTCATCAAAAACTAATTCATCTTTTTCATTTTCAGAACCCAACACATGACGCCATGTCTGAGAAGGACGCAAAGTTTCATCTTTAATATTATAGAAGATGGTTTTATTGTCGTTGGCCCATGCTACACCACCGGGTGTATTTGCGATCTGGTCCGGCGAAAATTCGCGAGTTTTCAGATCAAGAAAACGCAAGGTATATTTTCTTCGCGAAAGCGTATCTTCTCCGAAAGCAAGCATTTGATTATTGGGGGAAATATAAAGTCCCGAAACCCGATAGTAGGCATAACCTTCCGCCAGTTCATTAACATTCAGTAGTATCTCTTCATCTGCATCTTCTGCCGGTTTACGGCAATAGATCGGATACTCTTTGCCCTTTTCAAAGCGACTATAATAAAGATAGCCATTCGACCAATACGGGACAGATTCATCGTCCTGTTTGATACGAGCGACCATTTCTTTATACAGCTTCTTCTGCAGGCGTTCCGTATCCTTCATTTTGGCAGCAGCATAATCATTTTCCGCTTCAAGATAGGAGATCACTTCCGGATCTTCTCTTTCTTTTAGCCAATAATAAGGATCTACACGGATATCACCATGAATGGTCATTTCCTTGTCGATCTTTTTCGCTTTTGGTGCTTCGATCATTTCTTCTCCACATGAGTTTAGGATCAGGAGCATCAGCACGACAGGGATCCATGTCCATTTTTTCATTATGAACTCCTTTTCTATATTTCCACACAGTTTCTTTTTTTTCACTGATTATCCAATGAGAGCTAATTTCAGGAATTTATTTCAGGAATGCAATATCAATTCTATTCGTTAAGGTTGAAATGTTGAAGCGTTGAAATGTTGAAAATTCAAGAGTGAAATAAGAAAAAATGTACGGGCGACTCTTGAGTCGCCCTGTGATATAAGGGGAGGCTCTAGAGCCTCCCGTACATATGCCTGGAAAAATTACTTGCGTTTAAGGCTAAATTTCATTCTACGAATTACATTTTTTCGGCTGTTAGTTCGAGGCGGCAAATGCGTCTCACTTAGATGTCTCACATCCTCCACTGACACAAAAGCTTTGGGATTATAATTTTTAACGATCTTAAGAAAAAAGGGGATATCTTTCCTTTTAACTACAGAAAGAACCAAACGAACTTCACCGGATACGCCCCTGGCAGCAATTGAGGTAACACCATGGTATTCTTGTTTGAGATGATCTATCAGTTCATCCGCAGGTTTGCTTGTGATCACTCGCATGATCACCATGCCCATGGCCAGACGTCTTTCTAAGGTAATACCAATATAATTTCCCATAGCAAATCCAGCCGCGAAAGCAATATAATTTATCCAGCCACCAAGATTCGTCATAACCTGTGATACGACAATGACCCAGATAAAAACCTCAACAAATCCCGCAAGTGAAGCATAAAGCCTTTCACCTCGCGAGACTAAAATGATCCGAAATGTACCGATGGTTACATCACAAATTCTTGCGAGCATGATCAAAAGCGGAATAACCAGGTATTGAGCGACATTTGGCGGGAGAGTAGCTAGTAGGTCCATTGAACCCCTTTCTTTTACCGCGAAATGTACGGATAAATAATGGGGAATTGAAAATTAAAAATGAAAAATCGTGACCTCACACAAAGTCACAAAAATTACAAAGGCACAAAGGATATTGATGCTTGACACTAAGATAAATAAAACACCAAAAGAAATATAGTCATCCTGAAAAGGCATCCAGTGGATGGCTTATTCAGGATCTCTGTGTCAACCCGGTTTTCTGTAATATTTATGCTTGGAGTTTTAACTTAATTGGAGCTACTCTTTACGTAACGAAAGGGTCAACATATCAGGTCAACCCTGCCCAGCGAAGCCTTGGCGAAGATGGGAGGGGTTGAACTCTATGAACACTTTTGCCTTTTGCCCTTTGCCTTTATACTTTATTCGAAATATATTAGAGGCATCTAGGAATAAGGAATCGAATTATGCCCACACCCATCTTACAACCTGTTGATCTGGTCCACATCATTTGGAATGATAAGAAATATCTTTTTTTTGGTGGTTATGATTATCATCGTCTTTCACAGCATCCAAAAGTTAAACAGTCCGTTAAAAGATCGGTTGACCAATATGGACTGAATTGCGGCGGTTCGCGGGTTACCACAGGGAACCATCCTTTACATAATCAATTGGAAAATACCATTTCCGATTTTCTAAAAACCGAATCGACAGTTTTACTTCCTACCGGCTACATGGCAAATTTGGCTTTATTTGAAGTATTTGCATCAAAAGATATCGTCTGCTATTACCATCCGCAATGCCATCCCAGCCTAAAAGCTGCTATGAAAATGAGTGGACTGGAAAAACATATCATTCCCGAAGATATGAAAGAATTGGATGAACATATCCAAAACCACGGTAAAAAACCTTGTATTATCACTGACGGGCTTTACTCTTACATTCCACCTATTCAGGAATATGCCGAAATAGTTGAAAAGTACGAAGGGGCTCTTGTTATAGATGAAGCCCATGCTATAGGTATCTTGGGGGAACGTGGTCGGGGTGCTGTTGAATATTTCAATATCAGCAAAAAACATCTCCTTATTACGGGATCACTATCAAAAGCTGTTGGAGTCTCGGGAGGATTTGTATCGGGACTGACGGAATGCGTGCGCGCTATAAGAGACACCTGTGCTTATGCCGCGACATCCGCTATGCCTTTGCCTATGGTAGTGGCCGCTATCACCTCGCTTGAACTTCTTCAGGAAAATACAAAATTGATCACTGATCTTCAACAGCGCTGTTTGAAAGCTAAGCAGTATTTATTTGATCTGGGGTATGACGTACCTGTCATTCCCTCGCCCACCATTAGCATTCATATTGAAGATCATCAAAAAGCGGATTCTTTAAAACAGCTGTTGATTGATGCCAACATTTATCCTTCATTGATTAGATATCCTGAGAAACCCGATTATTTTCGATTTGCACTTTCATCGGCGCATTCGGATGGGGAGATAA
This sequence comes from Fidelibacterota bacterium, assembly GCA_030629925.1. Lineage (GTDB taxonomy): Bacteria > Fidelibacterota > Fidelibacteria > Fidelibacterales > Fidelibacteraceae > M50B103. The sequence continues at coordinate 901 of DAOVOB010000101.1, read as the reverse complement.
ATAAATTATTGGGCGTATTAAAAGAGTTTAAAATGATACAGAGGGAGAGACAGAGAGAATGAGAGCGTAAAAAATCTTATTTAAAACCCCATTTATCTGCGGTTCGTTTCATATTCACTAACATGCCAATTATATTATCATATTCATTTCGATAAGCTCTATAAATTTCTTCATCAATAAGATCGCAATCTAAGGCAATATCTAACCAGTGTTGTGTTTCGGTTGCCTCTGCTTCACTAATGTTTATCTTAGAAGTAAATGATTTTGGATACATTCTACTTCTGAATGCTTCGACAATATTACTTCCAACCGATCTTGATGAGTGTCTGATCTGATTTGTTAATAAATATTTTTCTTCTTGGGGAAAAGATTTTGAAAGATCAAATATTTTGCTTGCAAGCTGAAATGCCTTTTGATAAACTTTTAAATTTCTATGGTCACGAATTACTCCCATATTAAACTCCTTTTCAAATAATATATCACCTTTTTTCATCACTTGACCTTACCCTTATAAAAACAATGACTCTCATCACATAAATGAATATATTTTCTCTCCATCTTTTCATCTCTCGCTCTCATACCCGCCATTATTAATTATTTATCGTAAATTCTAATCTGACGGCACTTTTTTAACAATTTTTAATGGTGATTTGCACAACGAAGTTGTATTTTTCCCTGATAAAGGAAGGAAGACATGCTAGATATTAAAGAAATTCGTGAAAACCCCGAATTGATCCGTCAGCGGGTCGAAACAAAAAATGTTAAAATTGATATAGAAGCTCTTTTGGCTTTGGATGATCGTCGTAAAAATCTCAGTAAAGAAACCGATGATATGAAATTCCGTCGCAATACGGTTTCTCAAGCTATCAGCTTAAAAAAACGCAATAAAGAAGATGCCTCT
>DAOVOB010000051.1 GCA_030629925.1 Fidelibacterota bacterium | reverse complement strand
CGGAACGCTTTCGATCCCATACTGCGGATGTATATCGCGAACCTCAGAAACGTCCGCACAAAGCAGGATGATCTCCTTGGTTTTTTCCGCGGCATCCCTGATATTGGTGTAAGCGCAGTCGCTGGCTTCCGTGCCCTTCTTATAGAGCAGGAGGTAAACTGTCTCCGAGCTTTTAAGTTGCGTTTCCAGCTCGCTCAGGGACCGGATCGCTTTCAATGTTTTCATGGACATAAATTTAACATGTTTAAGCCTAATTTCAAGAAAAATATTTCGTAATGCATGACGCGTAACGCCAGAAAATTGTCATCCTGAAGCGGTGTCCGGTGGACACCGGGGTTCAGGATCTCTGCGTAAATTTGATTCTTACAAATATTAAAGAGTTTTACCCCAGTCCACTTCAGACCAATCTTTCGCGTATCGCTAAGTATATTTACTTGATGCAATGCTCGGAGAGATCTCGCTACGCGACCCCTTCGGGGCTGAATAATCCTGAAGCAAGACTGAAACAAGTTCAGCCTGACGTTGTTCAGGATTTTCAGGATGACCCGCGAGTTTTGCTTTCATGCGCTCCACTCAAGATGATACGTTATTTTTGTCGATTGTAATTCCATATATTTTTGAATAACTTATCCTATCAAAACAATAAGGAATTCCATGAAAAAACGGGACGTCGCATTAGTCCTCTCCAGCGGAGGAGCAAAAGGATTTGCGCATATAGGCGTGATCAATGCTCTCAAACGCCATGGTTTCAATATTCATTCCGTTGCCGGCGCCTCGATGGGATCGCTGATCGGCGGACTTTATACCACGGGCGAGCTGGATAATTTTGTTGATTTCATGGATAACATGGATCTTCGGGAAATGATGAAACTTATCGATATCACAATCAGCAGCAAGGGACTGATAAAAGGGGATAAGGTCATTGCCAAATTGAAGGAATTGATCCCGGATCGAAATATCGAAGATCTAAAATTGCCTTATTGTGCTGTTGCCACTGATATTGTCAGCGGGGAAGAAAAGGTTTTCACCGACGGAAAGCTTTACGATGCCATTCGCGCGTCCATATCAATCCCGACGGTTTTTACACCGCATGTTATTGATGGACATTATTATGTGGATGGCGGTGTAGTCAATCCCATTCCCGTGAATCGCGTAAAGCGCAAGTGGCGTGATATCGTGGTTGCCGTGAATGTCAATGCCATGATTCCCGTGAAGAAGAAGCCGGAACCCAAGAAAGTTCAGCGCAAATATCCCGAGCAACTTAAGCTCTTGATCGAAAAGATAGAAAATATCGTTCCCAAGAATCGTGCGGATCATATCGGGATCTTCAATCTGACGAATAAAAGTCTTAATCTTATGCTGAATCAAATTTCCGAGCTGACACTTAAGTTGGATCCACCGGATATCCAGATCGACCTTTCGGTCGATGCTTTTGGCATGTTTGATTTCTATAAAGCCAAAGAGATCATCGAAAGCGGTGATATTGCAGCAGAAAAGGCGATTAAAAAATATTTGAAAAGATAAAGAGCGAGAATAATTGTCATCTCGACCGAAGCCCCGAAAAATCGGGGCGCAGTGGAGAGATCTATTCATGAAAAGGACACCTCTCTGTGAATAGATTTCTCCACTACATTTATCCGTCAGCTGACGGATTCATTCCGGTCGAAATGACAGATAAATTTGATAGATAATCTGCGCAAATCTGTGAAATCTGAGGACTGTATTAACGATGAAGCCAAAACTCACAAATATTCTCAACCTCAACCCCCAAGCTACCTTGGCCACCCGGGGCTTTTTTGCCAACTACCCGGTGGAGCAGTTCTATATTAAAAATAAATCTGCCCTGATATTTGGGACAAGCGATCATCTATGGGCACATCTTGTGGGAACATCTGAAGCCGATATTGCTTTCTTGCTATCAAAACATCATGCAAAAACACCTTACTATTATTCCGTAGAAGAATGGATGATCCCGCTGATACAGAAACACGGCGAGATCGATTGGAAAATGAGCACGAAACGTTATATCCTGAATGACAAACTTTTGAAAAATACATCACGATCAGAACTTATTCCGATCGACGAATCATATGCAGCGTATATCTATCAGCATTCCGACTATAAAGACTTCACCTCCATTGAATATATCGAAGATCGGCTGGCTCGGGATATTTCCGCCGGTATCATTGTCGATAATAAACTGGTCGCCTGGGGATTTGCCCACGATGACGGTGCACTTGGTTTTTTGCATGTTCTCCCCGAACATCGCAAGAAGGGCTATGGAATGGATATTGTACGGAGCTTGATCCGGATGCGCCAAGATGAAAACAAAAGCGTGTTTTGTAATATTGTCCCCGAAAATACTGCATCCATCTATCTGGTAAATAAGCTGAATTTTGTTTTTGACCGCTTGGTATATTGGGTAAAAATGAAAGAGGGTGACGAGTAACTAGTAACTAGTGAATATTTTTGTATATGTAGGGGCTCAAGATCTTGAGCCCGTTTTATTTGTGCATTGATTAATTTTATAAATCATGACAGATATCCTTACATTGTCATCTCGACCGGAACGTAGTGGAGTGGAGAGATCTATTCCCCCATATTGCGTCATCCTGAACTTGTTTCACCGATATTCATCGGTACAGGCAGGATCTCTGTGTCAATTCGATTCTCACAAATACTAAAGAATTTAGCTGCAGTCCATTTTAGACCCATCTTTCGCGTAGCTATAAGTATATTTATTTGATGCAATGCTCGGAGGGATTACGCTCAAGATGACAGTCTTATTTTGCTTTACATAAATTTCATTAGTAGATTATTACCACAATCGTCAATTGTCCTTTTTCAATTGTCAATTAGTTACCGGAGGCATAGCTCAGTTGGTTAGAGCGCTCGCGTCACATGCGAGAGGTCGAGAGTTCGAATCCCTCTGCCTCCACATAATTGTAACTTAAGTATGATCCGAATTTTTATCCCGTCGAATTTGACGGGTTTAAAAACAAGCCGGATATAATTCATAATTCTTAATTAATACTGTGATCCCTGTCACAATGATAGGTCCATGATAAATTTGAACCATTATTTTCCATATATTTGCTATGAATAAATAAAACATTTGCAAAATAGTACCTAATTAGGTACATTATCAGAGGTAGAATGCCAAACATTGACAGATTTAATGGAATAAAGATCAATGTTTACAATAACGAACATTTGCCACCTCATTTACATGTATACTATAATGAGTTTGAGGCATTATTTGATATTGTAAGTTTGAAAATAATTGCCGGAAACCTACCTCCGAATCAAATGAGGCAAGTATTGGTTTGGCTAAAAGATAATTCCGAACTGGCGCTAAAAATATTCTATAGACTGAATCCGAGGTTAAGATGAGACAAAGGATTAAATTTCCACGAATATTAAAGATCAATCGAGTTGATGGTCTTAAAATTTCTGTTGTTTTCAATAATGGTGAATCCAGAGTCATTGATTTTAATAAAGTACTGAAAAATGCCGGAGTAAATAAAAATTCACCTGAATATATTCTATTTGATAAAGATGAGTTCTTAAAAGTTGAAATACAAGATTACACACTTTCATGGTCTAATGTAGAGCAATATATTCCAACTATACGGGGATCAGAAAAACGAGTGCCTTATGAAATAGGTGCCGATGTTCTATATGAATATAGTGAACCTGAAGTTGCTGATATGACGAACCAAATTGGCAAATTATTAAAGACAGCCAGAAAGAAATCGGGTTTAACACAAGAAGCACTTGCTCAAAAAAGTGGTACAACTCGTACATATATTTCACGAATTGAGAACGATCGCTCTGATCTGGAAATTGCCACATTAAAAAAGATCATAGAGATCGGATTAGAAAAACGATTGGAAATTACAATTAAGTAATAATATTTTTCCTCATCTTTTGACTCTCGGAGAGATCTCGCTACGCGACCTCTTCGAGGCTGAACAAATTTCTTTCAGAAATTTTTCAGGATGACGTACATTATTAATCCCTTCACTCCGCCAGTTGGCGGACTGAATAATCCTGAAGCAAGACTGAAACAAGTTCAGCCTGACGTTGTTCAGGATTTTCAGGATGACCCGCGAGTTTCGTTTACTCCAGTCGTGACGACAGCCTTGTTTTGTTTCCTAATTATTGTCATCGTAAATTCATTTCATCATCGTTTATTGTCCTTTGTCAATTGTCAATTGTCAACTATCCTTTGTCCTTTGTCCTTTGTCAATTGTCCTTTTCCCCCTATATTATTTATACCCAAATAAATAAGGATGTCCCCATGGCAAAGGTGCTCGTGTTTTCAGGCAGTAACAGTTTTACCTCCATCAATCAGCAGTTGGCTATTTATGCCGCGGCATTACTCACGGGATATGAGATTAAGATCATTCATCTGCAGGATTATCCTGCACCGGTCTACAGTATGGATATGGAAAAGCGTGGGGAATTTCCACAAAGTATGCGTGACTTGAATGAACTTTTCAAAAATGTCGATGCTATGCTGATCTCTTTGCCTGAATACAATAGCGGGATCACGCCGGTGTTCAAGAATACCATGGATTGGATCTCGCGTATTGAAAAACCGACCCTCAAGAACAAACCGGTCTGTCTACTGGCCACATCGCCCGGTGCCCGTGGCGCTAAAACAAATCTTGCTAATGTCAGTAATGTGCTTATCAAGCGCTGGGGCGGAGAACTTACCTCTACTTTTTCATTGCCGAATTTTGATGATCATGTGGTGAATGGAATGTTGCAACTGAAAGGGGAGGAAAAAGAAGAATTAATTAATGTGATAGATAAATTTATTGATACGTTTATGTAAAGAGGTCCCGAAGTTTCGGAACGTCTTTACACCTCTAGCTCAAATGCCCCGACACTCAGTGCCCAACACCCAGTGCCCAGTGCCCAGTGCTCAGTGCCCAAAATGAACGGAGTGAATACATGAGACTCGCCAAATTTTCTCTGCTTGCCAGCGCCATCGGCTTCGCCGGTTTCGGTTTGGTGCTGTTCATTGCTCCGCAATTGATGGAATCTGCAGGCGTGGGGATCCTTGATCCTGCCGGTCGCATCGAAATTCGCGCTTTTTATGGTGGAATAGAATTGGGACTGGCAATGTTCTTTATCATTGCGCTGAAAAATAATTGGATACTCCCCGGACTCACCGTCCAGATCGCGACCAACGGCTTTATCGTGTTCATGCGTCTTGCCGCCCTGTTCATGGATAACTTTCAGGGCAATCCCACGATCTACTGGTCGCTAGCCGCGGAAATGTCATTACTGGTACTCGGCGTAGTAGCGATATGCTTGTATAAGAAGAAACACTGAGCACTGAGAAATAAGCACTGAGCGCTGAGAAATTGAGCATTAAGAAATATTCTCTCAGCGCCCATCACCCCACACCCCCACACTCTGAACCCCGCACTCCGCACCCCGAACCCCCACACCTCTTCTAAAATGCCGCAGAAAATAAAAGGTCCAAAAAAATAATTGAAAGGTTTGATATGAAACACATTTTCATCACCGGTGCAACATCCGGACTTGGAAAAGCAGCTGCCCTGCATCTGGCATCAGAAGGTGCGGTCATCATCGCGGCCAGCCGCAATGCCGAAAAGGGTGCGAAACTGCTGTCCGATTATCGTGATAAATTTCCTAAAGGAAAAGGCCGTATTGAACTTGTGGAATGCAATCTTTCCTCTTTTGAATCCATTACCATGGCCTGTGAGGAGATCGCGGAAAGTTACGATCATCTTGATATGATCATCAACAACGCAGGTATCATGAATTATGAGTGGAAAGAAACTCATGATCATATCGAAGCCACCTGGCAAGTTAATCTTTTGGCTCCCATGCTGATCGCACACTTGCTTATCCCTAAATTCAAGAAAGCACTGGAACCCAAATTGATCTTTACCACCTCCGGATTGCATCAGGGAGTGATCGATTTTGAAGATCCCGAATTCAAGAATAAAAGTTTCAGTTCATATAAAAGCTACCGACAGTCTAAATTAGGCGTCATTCTCATAACTCGTTTACTGGCACATCAACTATCTGAAGAAGAGATCGGCGTCTACACCCAGCATCCCGGCATGGTCAATACTGATCTGGGCCGTTCCGCCGGTGCCTTATCAAAACTTATTTTCAACTGGATGGGAACTACGCCCGAAAAAGGCGCCGAGACCCTGCTTTACTTGGCTAATACTTCCAACGAAGACCTCGTCTCCGGCGAATACTACACCAAATCACACGTCGACAAGATCACCAACAAATCTTACGATTTTGATATGGCTGAGAAATTGCTGGTGTTGATCAAAAAATATTTGAAAAAACATATCACGGAAAAATCATTGATCTTTCCGTGACGCGTCACAAAAGACTGTCATCCTGAACAAAATATCCGGTGGATATTTTGTTCAGGACCTCTCCGACAATGCAATTCTCAAAAACATTAAAGAACTTTATTATTACTTATCTCAAGCCAATCTTTCGCGTAGCGCTAATGTATTTTTAGTATGTAATACCTGTGGAAGAAAACGATTCCCTTCTTTTCTTTGCTTAACCAAAGAAAAGAAGCAAAAGAAAGTCAACCGCTGCCCTCCTTTGGCTAAAAATCCTCTTCATTCGGTAAAATACTTAAGGGATTCGCTTTGCTCACCCAAGGATTTTTTAACCCTCACTCATCGGATTTTCTTAACGCGTCGTCGCGAGGCGGGTTTGAATATCTTATCTGTAAAGGGATTATTACTTAGCGTTCTAAGCTATTTACTTGAACACCATTCACGACCGTTTACTGTTTACCACTTACTGTTCACTGTCCATTGTCAAATGGATAGTATCCCAATCAACTCCATCAACTTCTCATCCAAGGGACGTTTTTCTTTTTTACTGCGAGAAAAGGGAGAGGTAACGATCTTGCCATTTATTAATCCGACCATCACATCTTTTTTGCCGTCCAGGAGGGCTTCTACCGATGCAACGCCCATGCGTCCGGCATTGATGCGATCTATGGCAGTGGGGGAGCCCCCGCGTTGGATATGTCCGAGAATGGTAACACGCACATCGTATTCGGGATGTTCTTT
>DAOVOB010000151.1 GCA_030629925.1 Fidelibacterota bacterium | reverse complement strand
CTAATAGGGAATGTTTTTTGTCATCCCGAGCATAGTCGAGGGATCTCAAACCGCACAATTTTGTTAAATGTTTGAGATTTCTCTATTCATTTTCAGCCAAATGACTGAAAATTCAATCGAAATGACAGTTATATTACACTTGCGTATTAGTTTCACACAACGGGTAATTAACTTAATTATCTAAGATCTTTGATATTGACGATCGGCAAAGGAGATTCAAATTCCTCCACCATGGCGTTGATAAGGCAAAACGATTGAAAATTACTTAGCTGATCGATTTTTATACTTACTTCGCGAATGATACCTTGATCGATCAGACGCGCACGGCAAGTTCCCATCAATAAAGGAGTATCGGGAGTTAACCATTCTTTCCCATCGAAAAAAACAATATTTGCACTTGAAGTATCAGTTATAAAATCATTTTTAATGATCAAAATATCATCGCACTCACCTTTGTACCTCATAAGTCGATCTATCGATCGTCGGTTAGTTTTCTTACAACTATAATCGATCGTATTGTCTTTCACTATTTGTAAGGTCTTGATATTTTTGGGTTTATATTTTTCGGTTTCATATCGAAAAGACGTTTTGTTATATAAAAAACGCAGCTTGATCTTATCAACATTTAGATCTTTGGGAAATTTAATTAACTCATCAAGCTTAAAAGGAGCGAGCTCGCCGTAAACATGCAAAAATGTTCGTTCAAGACGACCTTGATGATAATTTAAGTTCCGGACAATACCATTTTCAATCCGGATGCTTTCAACTAAGGGGTACATAAACTTTATCCACCATTTCATTATATTCATCTTCCAAATTGCTATTCGCCGTAATACCGCCTCCGCTTCGAAATTGCAAGCCATTGTCGCTATGTTCAATATAGCGTATATTCACGGCGGAATCTATTTCCTTTCCGTCAAATACTCCAAAAACACCCGTAAAATAGCCGCGATCCATTTTTTCCGCTTCACGAATGATCTCTACAGTTCGCTGTTTTGGTGCTCCACTAATGGATCCGGCAGGCAATAAAGTGCAGATCATGTCCCCTATCTTCTCCTGCCAGTCTGTGTCTAGCTCACCTCGAATTTCGGAACTGACCTGAAGGAGATTTTTCCGGTTGCTATGGATTTCTGTAAGAAAACGGAATTTTGTGACCGTGATATTCCTTGCGACTATAGCCAGATCGTTTCGAATGAGATCCACTATAGTATTATGCTCCCATGTTTCTTTTTTATCCGATAAAATAGTCTGTGCCGCATTGGGCAGATCGGCATCGATCGTGCCTTTCATGGGATAAGAAAATATATGACCATTCTGTGTCCGTATAAAGCACTCGGGTGAAAAGATGGTGAATTGATTTTTGAACAGTAACTTATATTGAGCTTCCGCACAAGAGAAAATGTCATCTATTTTTTTATCGATCTTGATCGGAGTCGGAAAAGTAATATTCAGTAGATAAGTATTACCGGCATTCAAATGATCTTGTGCACAGAAAAAGGACTTGGCATATTTTTCCTTCTTCATTGGATAAATATTAAGTTCAATAGGCGTTTTATCAACATTATTATGGATCACATTTCGCGACCCGGGGACCTGGAAATACACACCTTGTTTGCTGCACTCATTTAAAGGAAAAATAAGCGGTTTTTTCATCTCGAAATCAATCAGGAAAAGGAAAGGTTTCCTTTCTTTGCCATATGAATTTGCCAGTTTTTTAAATTTGCTCAATATCATAATTCTATAAAATTGTTTAATAGCGTAAAACCATGGTCCGTGATATGAGATTCCGGATGGAATTGCACCCCATAGACGGAATATTCTTTATGCTTGATAGCCATAATGATATCTTGTTCGGAAACAGCAAGGATCTCAAGCTTCTCTGGAAACGTTTTTTCATTTACAGCCCAGGAATGATAAAGGCCTACGCGTGATACACCCGGAATATTGTTAAATATAATATCATCCTTGAGAATTTTTAATGCGTGTGCCTGTCCGTGTATAACGGGATGTAACTGTATTAACGATCCGCCTAGAAATTCAACAAGCGCCTGATGTCCCAGACAGATCCCAAGTATGGGCTTACATTCCAAGAAATAAGTAAATATATTAGAAAGTTGGGGAAAATCTTTCGGCAAACCCGGTCCCGGAGAGATAATGATCTTATCAAAATCTTTGATCTCATTTAAAATTATATTGTGGCTTTTAATTACTTTAAATTTAACACCATCCATTCGGCGAAGATAATCCACAATATTGTAAGTGAAAGAATCGTTGTTGTCGATAAGAAGAATGTTTTGCATGAAAGAATATAATAAGAAAACGATAAACTATGAACGATAAACTATGAACGATTCAACATGTCATCCAGGGCCCCTCAAACACGTCATCCCGGAAAACTTGCTTGGAGTAAGTTTATCCGGGATCTGAATAATAGTATTGCTCCGCAATAAATGGAGTGACGAGTATTTGAGATCCCGGATAAGATTGCCACCGGCAATCTTTCCGGGATGACATGGTGAAAGGATCCACTGGCCCCCGAAGCTTCAAGGCTACGTTTCTACATAATTTTAAGGTAAATAAATGACAATATATGCTCAGAAAAGAAAAGTTTTCATGCTTAAATAATTGACGATTTTCTTTTTATATCCTAATATTTATTTCTACATTCCTGCGCAAAACAAATGGAGAAATAGATGCAAATTAACGACCGTTCAAATTTCTTTTTTGTGACCTTAATCATACTTATAATATCATCATTGCTTTCCGCATCAGATTGGAAACTCAATCCCGGGATGTTCAATCCCAGCGGTGTGCCAAGTTTATCTTTTTCACAACCACGTTTTGCGGATATGGATGCCGACGGTGATCTTGATATGATCCTGGGCTCAACGGCAGATAAACCCATGTTTTTGACCAATACCGGAACATCGACATCTCCTAAATTTACTTTTATTGATGATATTTTCTCCTCCGTAAATGGACTTGATGCCGAGATGGGTGTTTGTTACGATATAGATGCAGATGGAGATCTTGATCTTATCTCTGGTGGTTTCACCGGCTTACAGTTATACCGAAATACCGGAAATGTATTAAATGCCGAATTCTCTAAAATTGATAACTTCTTTTTAGGATTAACGCTTGGTTCAAATCCTATCCCAGATTTGGGTGATATTGACAATGACGGTGATCTGGATCTGCTCGTAGGATTTAGTGAAAGCGGACTTATAAAACTCTACACCAATAGCGGTTCCGATTCAAGCGCGATCTTTTTGGAAAGTAGTGCACTCACGATCGCTGATGCAGGTCTCTATGCCTATCCGGTATTTTGCGATCCGGACAACGATGGTGATCTTGATATTCTCAGTGGTCGCGACGGATATAATTTTTATTATTACAAAAATACCGGCTCAATTACAAATGGCAGCTGGAGCTTGAACAGCTCTGTTTTTTATGGTTTGGGTGGCGATACCTATTTCAACTCTCCCGCAATGGCAGATATCAATGGCGATGGAAAACAAGATCTGATCTACGGAACTTATGTAGGACCCCTGAACTATTATCGTAATTCAGGAACAAGCACATCACCCTCATGGACAGAAAACACATCTCTTTTTGGTGGTGTTATAGATATCGGTAGTGCCAGTACGCCCTATTTTGTCGATAAGGACAGAGACGGTGATATGGATATGCTCACAGGAACACAAATGGGCGATATCAAGCTCTACAGAAATGACGGTTCAGCATCAGCACCCGCTTTTACCTACGCCACTATCTATACTCCATTAAAACATTCGCTCTACTCATTTGTTAGTTTTGCTGAGGTAACAGGTGATGCTTCCTACGATGCTCTTGTTGGAGATTTTAATGGTAATATTTACTTTCATGAAGGCTTAGGTTATAGTTTTGTCTCGGCTTCTTCAGCCATGACCATAGATAATGTCGGTGGATGGTCAGCTCCTCGTTTTATTGATCTGGATAAGGATGGAGATCAAGATATTGTTGCCGGAAATGAAGATGGCTATCTGATCTATTATGAAAATCAAGGAACAGCTTCTCAGCCTATGTGGTCGATCATATATAATTATTTTGATAGTCTTGATGTTGGCAGCAGTTGCGTCCCTGCCTTTGCCGATCTGGATTTTGATGGTGATTACGACCTGATAACCGGAGATCTTTTTAGGGAGATCCAATATTTTGAAAATCAAAACGGCGTATGGGTAGAAGAT
>DAOVOB010000153.1 GCA_030629925.1 Fidelibacterota bacterium | reverse complement strand
GCCCAGAGAGTAGCTTGTACATTGCGCAGGGAGAGTCCTTGCATGGATTCTGCTATTTCGCCTTCTGTTTCCAATGGTACCAAAGCGGGGAGGGTCGCATTGACATGGTGGCCAAGTTCACGTACCATTCTAAAACCGTCACCCGTACTTCCTGTCGCGGGGTATGAGCGACCACCAGTTGTAAGAATACACGAAGTACAAGTGAATGTAGCACCGGTATCCAATGCGATACCTGTAATTTTTCCATCTTCTTTTAGAATCTTTTTTACCCGACGATTGTATTTGATAACAACACCTTGGTCTACCGCTTGCTTTACCAGAGCATCAACCACATCCATAGATCGCTGAGATTCGGGAAAGACCCGTCGTCCCCGTTCTTCTATAGTAGGTACATTCAAACGATGAAATAATTGCAAGGTTTCCGGAACAAAGAATCTGGAGAACATAGGTCGGCAGAATTTTGGAACCGGGAAAATTTGTTTCAGGTAGTTTTGAATATCGGAATTGTTCGTGATATTGCAACGACCTTTACCGGTAATAAGTAATTTCCTACCGGCGCGCCTCATTGATTCCAGGAGTAAGACCGAAGCACCTGCTTCTGCTGCCGTTCCGGCCGCAATGAGTCCGGCAGCTCCGCCGCCGATGATGATGATATCGTAGTGTAATTCTGACATGGTGTAATATAGAAGGCAAAAAGCAAAAGGCAAAAGATAAATCAATTGACAATTACGTGAATAGTAAATTGTGAAACGTGAATCGAAAAAAATGAGTCAAATTAATTTATGCTATCTATTAAAAAATCTTACTATTACAACGAATAGCAACAAAATAGCATAAAAAAATACTTACGAAAAAGCTTGATAAATTATTAAAAAGTAAGTATAATTATTACGAAATATAAAATTTTAGCTAAATATCGTAAGATATCGAGGTGTAAAATGGGAAAGAATGCAAAAGAGATATTAAAAAACGTTACTTGGGATCTTGTTCTAAAAAAGGGTTTTAAGGCTACTAAAGTTCAGGATATCTGTGAACAGGCCGGTCTTAGTAAAATGACATTCTATTATTATTATGATAATAAACATGAGATCATTGAAGAAGTATTAAAAGAATTTTTTAATGATACGATCAAATCTTCAGAAGCGATCATTAATCAAAATATTCCTTTCCATGATCGCATCATGAAGTTAGTTCATTGGAAAGCGGAATTCGTTAAAACCATGAGCCCTGAATTTGTACAGGAATTATATACAAGCGGGGGACAGTATATGGAATTAATGAAAGAGCTTATGCAAAAAGCACAAAAACTGACCTATAAATTTTATCAGTATGGAAAAGATAGTGGTGAAATTAATAAAAGTGTTGATATACCCATTCTCATGTTTTGGATGAATATAATCTCTGATATGATAATAGAAGGCAAATTCAATCACCTATTCGATGACCCGAATGAAATGAATAAGCAGATACGAGATCTGATGCTTTATGGAATGCTGGGGAATTCAAAATGAAAAAACTTTTTCTGATCCTATTATCATTTTCTATGCTTATTGCCGCGAATAAAGGTTTGCAATCACTGCGCCTGAAAGGAACTGTTACGGCCTATGGATCAGCGTTTTCCAATTTTCAATCGGGCGGACAGTTTATTCCGGTCATTGATGGAGATTTCTTGCCCGATACTTCTCGGTATATCGCAGATTTTGAATTTTCTGCCGATACCTATGTCCGTTACGATACGGTCGATCAATTTACAGCGGGAATTCGACCCTATCGGGGATGGGTGAGACTAGCCGGGAATCAATTTGAATTACGCTTGGGCTTGCAAAAGATCACTTTTGGCAAAGCTCAACTATTAAGAACTCTATCCTGGTTTGATATTCTTGATCCAAGAGACCCACTTGGCTTGACCACCGGTGTCTTTGCCGAACGCTTTCGGTATTATTTCCCTAATTCCAATGCCAATATTTGGTTGTGGGCGATCCAGGAGGACTTAAGCACAAGCTCTTTTTATTTGCCCCTGGACTATGATGGGTTAAGACTGGCAAGCCAATATGGCGGAAGAGTTGAATTACCCCTTTTCGAGGGTGAACTGGGTTTAAGTTTTAATTATAAAACTGTTTCGGCCGATACGCTTACGATAAGTGATCTTACCGGACCGGGGGTTGACATATCCCTATATGATCCTCTTGCCAAAAGATATCAATATGGAATTGATGGTAAATGGGATCGCGGGATTGGTGTCTGGTTTGAAGGAGCATATATATTTGAACGCTCTGATTTTGTATTATTTGCTGCTGATGCCTATATGACGACCGAGATCATGATGTTCACGCTGGGCATGGATTATACTTTGAATATTGGTAATGGTTTAATGATCATTGCCGAGTATATGGGGGATATGATCCGAACGGAAGTTGATCTTGGAAGCGGAGAAGATCATTCGATCACTTTCCTGAATTTTGCGGGATTAATGTTAAATTATCCGCTTGGGATCTTTGATTCGATAGGACTCATGGGCTTTATGGATCTAGATAATACCAAAATTTACACTTATCTGTTCTGGCAACGCCAGTATGATAACCTGACCCTGCGCCTTTCGGGTGCTTTGACGAATTTTGATCAGGATGCGACCTTATTTCCGGGACAATCGACAGGCGGTTCCTTGGGAAATATGATCCAATTAATGGCAATTTACGATTTTAAGATAAACATAATAAAATAAATATCTTCTAAAACAGAAAAGGAGAAGAGATATGAGTAAATCACTCATTAATATTGAAGGCCTGGTAAAGCGTTTCCCGATGGGAAACCGGGAATTTACGGCCTTGGATGGTGTTGATCTCAATATCGAGCAAGGAGAATTCTCAGGACTTGTTGGTCCTTCCGGCTCAGGAAAAACAACGATCCTGAATATCGTTGGTTCACTTGATATTCCAAGTGAAGGAAAAGTAGAAGTATTAGGGAATGATATTGCTACATTGACGCCTAAAACAGCAGCAAAACTAAGAAATAAACACATTGGTTTTATTTTTCAAACCTATAACCTTTTGCCGGTATATACTGTGTATGAGAATATAGAATTACCGCTTTTATTACTTGGTTATGATAAGGCAAAACGTGAGAAAATGATAATGGATGCCTTGGAATGGGTCGATTTGGTGGACAAGCGTGATTCGCGACCTTCGCAATTATCCGGGGGTGAATCACAGCGTGTTGCGGTTGCACGGGCTATGGTCAAACGGCCGGAGATCGTTCTCGCAGATGAACCCACAGCTAACCTTGATTCTAAAAATTCTTTCAATATTTTGTCCATGATGGAAAATCTCAATAAGGAATTAAAAACAACCTTCTTATTTGCAACCCATGATGAAAAGGTCATGAAATACCTGAGACGCAAAGTTTCACTCGTTGACGGTAAAATTGCCAAGGATGAACGCATTAAATAAGGTGATCTTATGTTAACAATGAAATTAGCAATAAAAAACCTCTTACACAGCGGTCTAAAAACCTGGTTAAATATCTCGGTTCTTACCATAGTGTTTATCATGATCCTTTTTTTACAGGGATTTTATTCCGGAATGTTCAATCAAATCGAGCATAATATGATAGAATATGAAGTAGCCGGCGGACAATATTGGCATGAAGATTATGATCCGCATAATCCCTTGAGTATTGATGACAGTTATGCAAAGATCGATGCTTTTGGATCAGCGATCAATAAGAAACATGCTGTCCCTATTTTGCTTCGCAGCGGTGCGATGTACACAGATAACGGTATGAGGGGTATTCTGATAAAAGGGATCGATCGCAATCAAACACTGCTAAATGTCCCCACATCGGTTCTGCATGAAAATACCGGTATCATGTCAGCATATATTGGCAAGATCACGGCAAAACAGGCCGATCTTCATAAAGGAGATATGGTCATGATCCGCTTTCGGGATATTCACGGGGCGAACAATGCTATTGAGGTATCGATCGATTCGATCATGAACGTACCCCTGCAATCCATTGATGTAGGACAAATATGGGTTGATCTGGAGCATTTGCAAGAATTGTGCGAAATGGATGGGCGGGCAAGCATGTTAGTCGTAGATGGTCCCTTGGAGAAGGAGATCAAGAACTGGGAATACCAGGATATGGATGTCATGTTCGCAGATCTGGCG
>DAOVOB010000243.1 GCA_030629925.1 Fidelibacterota bacterium | reverse complement strand
GTTATTGGCAAAGGCGGCATGGGGGAGCGAACAGCAGAAGCTTTAAAGAAGCACAATGCCGTATATCTTTTTGCCGTTGGAGGAGCCGCAGTGATCTATGCTGATGCGGTAGAATCGGTTGAAGATGTTTTTCAGCTGAATGCTTTTGGTGTCCCCGAAGCCATGTGGGTTTTAAAAGTTAAGGATTTTCCTGTCATTGTTTCCATGGATTGCCATGGTCATTCTCTGCACACGACCGTTTTGAATATAAGCTATGAACAATTTAAGACGCTGATCTGAAAATAAAGTAACGACGCGATGCATCGCGTCGTTACAATATGTGAAATCTAATCACAAAAAAATACTAACCTTCTTTAATAAATCATTGTAGTTTTCAGAATGAGTACGAAAAAAGACATCATTGTTGGAATGAGCGGTGGTTTAGATAGTACCGTCGCCGTATACTTGCTTCAACAGCAGGGCTATAAAGTGCTGGGTGTAACATTACAACTGGCTGATAACTATATACAAGATAAGAGCAAACAATCTGGTGTAATTGAACGTGCAAAAGCTGTTTGTGATCGTTTTGGTGTTGAACATATTGTCGTAGATCAAACAGCTCAATTTGATAAATGTGTTGTCAATTATTTTGCCGATGCCTACTTCGAAGGAAACACTCCTAATCCTTGTGTGCAATGTAATCTTCATATGAAGTGGGAATCCCTGCTTAAGATCGCCGATGAACGAGGGATAGATAAAGTAGCAACCGGGCATTATGCCAAGGTAAAAAAAGTTGGAAAATATTATCACCTATTTAAGGGTGATGACCAAGCAAAAGATCAGTCCTATTTTCTTTGGCGCTTGCGCCAGGAACAACTTTCCCGAACTGAATTTCCTTTGGGTAATATTACTAAAAATGAGATCCGTGAAATTGCAAAAGAACTAAAGCTTCCGCAATTTAAACAGGCCGAAAGTCAGGATGTTTGTTTTATCCCGGATAATGATTACAAAGCATTTTTAAAACAGTATTTTCCAGAGCGTTTGGATAAGATCCAAATAGGTAATTTTGTTGATAAAGACGGTAAGATACTGGGGCAACACGAGGGCTATTATCGCTTTACTATTGGTCAGCGTAAAGGTCTGGGTCTTGCCATGGGTAAACCGGTATATGTTCGTGAAATACATCCCGATACGAATACAGTCTTTATTGGAAGTTTACTTGATATGGAAGATATTGGGTGTACGGTCGGTGATATCAATTGGATAGCCGGTGAAAAACCGAATATTATGGAAGATGTCCTTGTAAAAGTAAGATACCGTAACAAAGGTGTAATGGCTAGAATGGAACCCTTAGGAATAGGGAGATATCATTTATTGTTTGCCGATCCTGTTACAGCAGTTACACCGGGGCAATCTGCCGTTTTTTACGATGGAGATAAAGTTTTGGGAGGAGGCATTATCCTCTCGCCTACACAGGAAAGCGGGGAAAATGAAAAAGACCATTAAATCATTAAGAACAATGAAGGCAAAGGGCGAAAAGATTTCAGCTCTCACAGCATACGAAGCACTTTTTGCAGGTTATTTAGATGAATGTGATATAGATTTTATTTTAGTGGGAGATTCCGCCGGCATGGTGTTTGCCGGACATGAGACCACCGTACCGGTTACCATGGATGAAATGGTTTACCATACCAGATCGGTTCGCAGATCTGTAAAAAACACATTGCTGGTTGCCGATATGCCTTTTATGAGTTATCAGACCTCTGTGGAAGATGCATTAAGGAATGCCGGGCGTTTATTGAAAGAAGGCGGTGCGGAAGCTGTAAAGATGGAAGGCGGAAAAAGAATTATTGATCGTGTTGAAGCTTGCATTGCGGCAGGGATCCCCGTGATGGGGCATTTGGGCATGACGCCACAAAGTGTAAACCAATTTGGCGGGTTTAAAACTCAAGGCAAAAAGATCAATGAAGCCGAAAACCTGAAGAATGATGCTCTGGCTCTCGAAAAAGCTGGTGTCTTTGGTATTGTTCTTGAAAAGATCCCTGCAGAATTGGGAAAAGAGATATCCGAGGCTTTGGAAATACCAACTATTGGGATTGGTGCGGGCTCGCAAACGGATGGGCAGATACTGGTAACCCAGGATATGTTGGGTATGTTTGAGAAGTTCAAACCTAAATTTGTCCGTTTATATGCACAACTTGCCGGCGAAATTAAGGAGGCTATTGCGGATTACTCAAAAGACGTAAAGAATTCGACATTCCCGAATAAGGATGAAAGTTTCTAATGGAACGCATCGCTACGATCAAAGACATGCGCCAATGCATTCAAAAATTGAAACGATCGGGAAAGACGATTGCTTTTGTACCGACCATGGGATATTTGCATGAAGGGCACTTGTCATTGGTCGATGAAGCAAAAAAACACTGTGATGTCATAATAATGTCTATTTTTGTAAATCCGACACAATTCGGTCCCCATGAAGATTTTGATGGTTATCCGCGTGATATTAAACGGGATGAAGCACTTGCAGAAAATCACGGAACAGACATTATATTTTATCCCGATACCAAAGACATGTATCCTTCTGAAATACTCACTTGGGTTAATGTCGAGAAGATCACCGATGTGCTTTGCGGAGCCAGAAGGGAAGGACATTTCAGGGGAGTAACAACAGTTGTTACAAAACTTTTCAATATAATAAAACCGGATATTGCCGTTTTTGGTCAGAAAGATGCTCAACAAGCTGCGATTATAACAAAAATGGTTGAAGATCTCAAT
>DAOVOB010000228.1 GCA_030629925.1 Fidelibacterota bacterium | reverse complement strand
ATATATACTCCGGCAAGCTTTGATTAAAACAGGCATAAGTAAGATAGATAGACCCAAAACTGAATATCCTGAATATGTTTCAGTTAAACAAGCAGCTGAATTACTTAATACAACAGAAAATGCTATACGTATAAGAGCACACAGAGGGCAACTCATTAAACATAAAATTGGTGGTGCATTACGATTTAAAACATCAGAGATTTTAGAATAAATGTTCCACTTATGTTCCACTTTTATTGAAATATTATGAAATACAATGAAAGAATATGAAAGATTATAAAACCCAAATAGCCCTTTAATAAAGCATATTACAACGTATTTACGATACTATATAAAATAACAACGTCGAATCCCCCCCTCTCCGCAAATAAAATCCGCTAACGCGGATTTTTGTTGTTATAGTAGAAAAGAAAAATTGTAGTAAGGAATATAATTTATCATTTATCCAGCGTTTATCGCCCAATTTGTCTTTTTCAACCCCGCTTGGGTCTTTTTATCTTTAACTGCGATGCAGTTGCTCAGAGCGGGGATACATTTATTACTATATTGGACTTCTTCGAAGTCCCGGAGAAATATTATTTTGCACAAGCCCAAACGAAGTTGCCTGCCGGGCAGGCAGGATTAAGGCTGAGGCTGAGGTCAAGATTAAGATACAAGAACCAAGAACCAAGATTCATCGTTCATCGTTTATAGTTCATAGTTAATTCATAATTCATATTTCATAATTCCAATATTTGGCTTATATTTAAAAATGGTCTCAAAAGCACAAACACCCTTAATGAAACAGTATTTTGAAGTCAAAGCAAAGCATCCCGATAAGATCGTTCTTTTTCGCATGGGAGATTTCTATGAAACCTTTGATACCGATGCAAAAACAGCTTCCCGTGTATTGGGTATTGTGCTGACAAAACGCAGTAATGGAGCGGCAGCGAAAATGCCTTTGGCCGGATTCCCGTATCACGCATTAGATAATTATTTGCATAAATTTCTACAGGCCGGTTTAAAAGTTGCCATATGTGAGCAACTTGAAGATCCCAAAAAAGCAAAAGGTCTTGTCAAACGAGGCATTACTGAGATCGTAACACCGGGTACTGCCGTCAATGATAAATTCCTCGATTCAAACACCAATAATTATCTCGCATCCTGGATACCGGGAAAAGATGCCAGTGGATTTGCTTTTGTCGATATTTCAACGGGTGAGTTCCGTTATGTGATGGCAAGGAATGAAAACATCATTGAACTCATTGAAGCTAAACCGATCGCCGAATTATTAATACCCGAACATGATGACGAATATATTCGATCATTATTACCCCATTATCAGGGGATGTTTACTAAGATCCCCGATTGGATCTGTGACACAGCTTATGCCAGTGATATAATTACATCTCATTTTAACGCGTCTACTCTTAAAGGTTTTGGGCTGGATGATAAACCTGAGTGCTCTCAAGCCGCGGGCATGATCCTGCATTATGTGAAAGAAAATTTTCAAAAACAATTGGCTCACATAAATGCGATACGGCAGTTGGATCCGGGACATTTTCTTGGTTTGGACCGTTTCACGATCAGAAACCTTGAACTATTCCAACGATTATCCGGAGAACAGGGAGAGGGGACCTTCTTTTGGTCGATAAATGAGACACAGACAGCGATGGGCTCGAGAATGCTACGTCAATGGATTTATTATCCTTTGACAGATACAAAAGAAATTGATCAACGACTCGATCATGTTGCTTCTTTTGCGGATGACCAACAAAGACGTGAAAATAGACGGTCAGTCCTGCGCAGTATTGCTGATATTGAGCGACTTTGTGCAAAGATCGCCTCAATGAAAGTAGGACCGAGAGAACTGAATACACTGCGTGATAGTTTAAGATCTGTTCTTGAATTACCTGAGCATATTGATAAAGAATTGAAATTCTCGCTTGATAATATACCGGAAATTGAAACGATCATTCATACTATTACAGAAGCAATAGAGGATGATCCGGTCAATCAGATCACCAAAGGCGGGGATTTCCGGAAAGAATTTCATCCTGATATAGCAGAATTACGTAAAATATCTCACAGTGGAAAAGATTATTTACTTGAATTGCAGGAAAAAGAACGCAAGAGATTACAAATACCCACTTTAAAGATAAGTTATAATCGGGTTTTCGGATATTACATTGATATAACTAAAATGCATATTAATAAGGTCCCTGAAGATTATATTCGTAAGCAGACCTTGGCAAATTCAGAACGATACATTACCCAGGAACTCAAGGAATACGAAGACAAAATACTCAATGCCGAAGAAAGACTTATTTCTCTTGAAATGGTGTTGTATGAAGAGATTTTACAAAAACTTGCGTTGCATATCCCTGTTCTACAAGCCAATGCGCTTAAAGTGGCACAGATAGACGTTCTGTCTGCGTTCGCGTATTCTGCGGGTCGTGAGCAGTGGATTAGGCCGGATATTGACGATTCCACAATTCTAGAGATCAAAGGTGGACGTCATACGGTCGTAGAAGCGCTATTACCTCCTCATGAGGTATTTATACCCAATGACAGTTATCTTGATATTGATTCTGAGCAAATACATTTGATCACGGGTCCGAATATGTCCGGTAAATCAACTTATCTTCGTCAGATCGCACTGATCACACTGATGGCGCAGATGGGTTCATTCGTTCCGGCGGTGTCTGCCAGGATAGGGCTTGTGGACAAAATATTTACTCGTGTAGGTGCCAGTGACAATCTTGCATATGGTGAAAGTACATTTCTTACTGAAATGATCGAAACTGCCAATATTCTGAATACAGCAACCCGGCGTAGCCTTATCTTACTGGATGAGATCGGGCGGGGAACCAGTACTTATGATGGATTATCTATCGCCTGGGCCGTTGTGGAATATTTACATAACCAGCCTTCAATTGCTGCAAGAACACTTTT
>DAOVOB010000112.1 GCA_030629925.1 Fidelibacterota bacterium | reverse complement strand
GGAGATATTCTTTCTACAACTTCATTTTCAAGAACTATTTTATCGTTAAGATCTCGCATTGAACTATAGAAAGTATATTTTCCTCCGTCCGTCAATTCGTAAATTTCAAAATAGGTATAAAATATACCCATATACTTATCAAATTCAGGATTCGCTTGTGGAACCACATCGTATGTTCCCAATTTGGTAAATTTGTTAGCATCTTGAGTATATCCCACGTAAGAGGCGATCTCAATATCGCTGATATTCAAAACAGACAGATCGTAAGCTCTCACTTCAAGGGGACCTTCGCGCTCAGACAATTTTCCGGAATTCATATCTTTCACTATTGAATTCATACGGTAAGTACCCGGGAGTAGATGTAGTGCCAATATTTCCGGTATAAAGTCATTTGATCTTAATGTATCACCTGCCGAAAGCACATCATCAATCATCAGTGTCTTGGCATATACTTTTTCTTCACCTTGAAAGATATTTACAGCCAGAAGGAATTTACCGTATGAATCGCCATTCGCCGCTTCTTGGCGTTCCATTTCAAAACGAGGCAGCATATAGTATAATTCGACAAATGATTTCTCATTGTCGTAAAATGTGGCATAATCAGCAAAGAAACGAAAATCGTTTGCAGATAAAAGGCTGAATAATACCACTAATAATATTAGTGTGCATTTCTTCATGGCTAGTCTTCTTATTTTAAGTTTTCGAGTTCATTGCCTTTGAATTTCACAGAGACAACACTGGAAACCCCTTCTTCCTGCATGGTGATTCCATAGAGATAATCGCAGGCGTGCATGGTCAATTTATTGTGTGTAACAATAATAAACTGCGTTCTTTCGGTAAAATGTTTGAGCGCATGTGTAAATCGTTTAACATTTGTATCATCAAGAGGAGCATCGACTTCATCCAGAATACAATATGGGGAAGGTTTGACCAGATAAATTGCAAAGAGTAACGCGATGGCTGTCAGGGCTTTCTCTCCACCGGACAGGGCACGCAAGGATTTCATCTGTCGTCCTTTAGGACGAGAGAATATTTCCACATCCGCCTCAAGTGGGTCATTTGATCCTTCAAGTCGAATATCACACTCACCCTGTTCAAAAAAGAGCTTATATGTTTTTTTATAATTTTCACGAATCTGAGTAAAAATCTCAGTGAATTGTTTTCGTGCTTCGTTATCAAGCTTATCAAGAGTTTCCGTGATACTGGCTTCAGCGCCAAAAAGGTCCTCACGTTGTTCTTTAAGAAAATTCAAGCGAGTAGATTGTTCGTTATACTCCTCGCGAACCGCCATATTGATTGGACCGATAAGTTCAATTCTGTGTGATAATTTTTGGATCTTGTCTTCCATTTCAGGCAGATCCATATCCATAGGTTCGTAAGGGCGTTTCAAAATATCAATATGATAACGATCAAACATGCGCTCTTTAAGCTGATTCTGTCTTAAATGAAAATCGTTGACTCTAACCTCAAGATCGCGCAAGGTTTCAAAAACATCTTCGCGGCGGCGATGTCGCTCTGTTATAGCCTGTTCTACATTCTGGATCTGATCACGCTTTGCACTGAGTTGTTTATAGACTGTATCTCTTTTTTCCCGTTCTTTTTCCCGCTCTGATCTAAGACTTTCTAAAATATCTTTTAAAGATATCATGGTCTTCTCGCCATCGCTGATCAGAGCATTAAGATCAAGATGCTGTTCTTCGATCTCTTCGAGACGTTTTGTCATCTCTTCGATTGTAGCAGTTGCATTTTTATATTGGAAACGGACATTATCTTTTTCTTTTTCATGAGCGATCAAAGCAACCCGCATATCCTGAAGTTCCGCGTTCAATGTATCGCGTTTATTCATGATGCTTGCATATTCCGCACGGAAACGTTCAAGATCGGTTTGGGCTTTACTTTCATCCGATTTTATTGCCTGTAAAGAATCTTCTGAACTTGTGACTTGCCGATCGATCTCAAGGATGCGTCTTGCATAGTCTTCGGTTTTTTTGTCGATCTCTTCCATACTGTCATGCTGGTGTTCTACGGCATAAGATAAAGCAGACATTTTCTTTTCGAGTTCCATGCGCTCATGCATGAGAGATTTGGAAGAACGTGATCTTTCACCGATCTCTTTGATCAGTGTCAGGCGTTTCTTTTCCAGTTCTTCGCGTTCAGCCTTACCGGCTTCAAGATCGTTTTTCAATTTTTCAGCCAATTTATTCAATTCATTGAGTTTTTCCTGTCGCCCAATGATCTGCTGACTTCTGTTACTGCCTTTTCCACCTCGTATCATGGCTCGCTGGTCCATATAATCACCATCAAGTGTTACATAGCGAAAACGACCATCCTTAAGAGCATCTTGAGAAAGGTCTCGCAAAGACTTAACGACAAGAACATTTCCGAGAAAATAATCTATCAATAAGTGATTTTTTTTATCGGCATGCACAATATCAACTGCGTGGGTAAGAACGTTACCATCTTTGAAAGGATTATTTATTGGCGGCTTAACACGTTTCTTCATGACATCCAGGGGTGCAATACTAACCCGGCCACGCTGTGTCCGTTTAAGTTCTTCGATCACATCCATGGCATCTGATTTTTTCTCTGCAACTAAATATTTAGCAACATTTCCCAGTGCAATCTCGATCGCTGTAGTATATTCATCATCCACAGAGATCAATTCAGCTACGGTGCCTCTGATCCCGGGATGTTTGAGTGTCTTCATGACATATTTAACACCGGGATTATAACCTTCAAGTGATTCTACCAGATCTTCGTAAAAAGCTGCGTCACTACGATTGCGTTCATAGGCCGTTTGACGATGTACAATATCGCGATTCAATTCCTGTATATTATTTTCAAGCTCACGTCGTTCACTTTCTGAGCTTTCAACGAGAGATGTTACATTTTCGAGTTCTTTTTCTTTTTCGATCAATTCTTTCTTAAGAGAAACAACCTGTTCTTCCTGGGTTCCGGAGCGTGTGATCAATTGTCCCCGTCGTTGAATTTCTTCATCTTGGAGACGTGCATACTGTTTACGTTGATCACGCAAACGAAGAATCTGTTGTTGTATATCAGCTAAACGATTTTGTTGTTCGCGAACATCTTGCCGCATGTCATCAAGTTTATGGGTCGCATTCTGGAATATTTTTTGTACTTCTTCAAAATTTGTTCGGGCTGTATCTAACTCCTCGCGCATTTTGATCAATTCAGGATCATCTTCACCTAGTTGTGAAGATAAAGTTTCCTGTAATTCAATATTAGTCTGCAAGCGAGTTTTAGCATTCTCTTTCTCGGTCCGTAATCGTTCTTTATTTCGCTGAGCGTTGGCGATTTTTTCTTGCCAGACCAAACGCTTAGATGATTCGGCATTGATCTTCTCATTCATTTCTTGCAATACATCATTGATGGACTGCATTTCTTTTTCAATGCTTGTCAGTTCATTCTTATAGCTGGACAACATAGCTTCTTCAATACCCAACTGCTTACCTGTTTCTTCATTTTGCACTTGGTTGTTCGAAAGCTGCTTTTCCAGGGGTACGATCTTGTCTTCGTAATCATACCAATTTGTCTGTGCCAGCGTGATCTCGAGTTTTTTCAGTTCTTCTGCATAGCCTTCATATTTCTCATACCGACCTAATTGGCGTTTTAGACTACGGACATTACTTTCAACTTCGTAAACGATATCTTCCAGTCGGGCAAGATCTTCCTGGGTTGCATCGAGTTTGCGTTTAGCAGAGCGACGCTGGGATTTATATCTATTGATACCTGCAGCTTCTTCAAAAAGAAGTTTCCGCTGGGCTTTATCTTCATTCAAAATCTCTTCAACCATCTTGAGCTCAATCACAGAATAAGCATTATTGCTCATACCGGTATCGATAAAAAGATTTTGGAGATCTTTGAGACGAACAGGAACTTCATTTAAAAGATACTCACTACTTCCATCACGATAAAGACGACGACCCACCTGAACGTCGGTATAAGCGACACCCAGTTTCCCGCTTCTGTTATGAATTGTCAGCGAAACTTCTGCATAATTCACGGGTTTCCGGTTCTTTGATCCCGAAAAAATAATATCCACCATTGATTCGGAACGGAGAAGATGTGTTTTCTGTTCACCCATTACCCATCGGATAGCGTCAACAACATTACTCTTGCCGCAACCATTGGGTCCGATGACCGCCGTAACCCCTTGTCCGAACTGTAAAACAGTCTTTGTCGCAAAGGATTTAAAACCCACAATTTCCAGTTTAGATATATACATTCTCAGTTCGTAATTTTAACGGTGTAATTTATAACAAAATGCCCCTTTTTCAAACAGAAATAAGGGCTTAAATACAAGGTTTAAATAGATTTGTCATCTCGACCGAAGTCACCATAGGTGACGTAGCGGAGAGATCTATTCATGAGAAAGAGTTGTGAGTGATGAGTTGTAAGTTGTGAATATCCAAACATCCTGAACTTGACTACCGGACGTAACACAAAGAGCGTGGTAGTGGTTTAAAAATTGGGGAATGTTCAAAAATATTATATATCTGGAATTCTCACGGAGATCTCCCTTCGGGACCCTTCGGGCTGAATAAATTTCCTGCAGAAATTTTTCAGGATGACGAGCTGTTTCGTTTTAATTGTCAATTGTCCTTTGCCTGCAGGCCGAAGCTTTAGCGAAGGCTTGTCAATTGTCCTTTATCAATTGTCAATTGTCAATTGTTATCCTGCCGGCCAAGAAAATTTCCTTCCACCCATGAGGTGCAAATGAATATGTTCTACTTCCTGACCGCCATCGGGACCATTATTGAATACCAGTCGATACCCGTTTTTAAGTCCAAGATCATCTGCGATTTTCTTAGCAGCAACAAGCAAACGACCCATAAGTTCTGTATCGTCTGTAGTTAAGTTTTCGATACGGGCAATATGTTTCTTGGGGATAATAAGGATGTGTTCGGGGGCTTGAGGATTAAGATCACGAAAGGCAAGGAGATAATCGTCTTCATACACGCTTGTTGAGGGAATTTCTTTTGCTGCAATCTTACAAAAAATGCAATTGTCCATAAAACCTCCGGTTTTATCGTGACTCGTGACTCGTGACTCGTAACGCGTCGT
>DAOVOB010000197.1 GCA_030629925.1 Fidelibacterota bacterium | reverse complement strand
TGCTTCATAATAAGAGCCGGCACCACCGGATACGATAGCGATCTTTTCAGGTACGTCAGGTCCAAAATCACAGTGATCCATCCCATGAGTTCTAGCCGGTTTTATACCGTCTTGAAGTATAGGTGCTTCGTCATCAGTTTTGAGTTTTACATGAAATGCTTCAAGAATTTCATGTCGTGTAAGTTTGGCAGTATTTTTTACAATAAACCCTACTTCAAAAGCTTCAATGATATCCGCTGAGATACAGGTGGCCAGTTGAGCATTATTTCCCAATTCCCTATGTCCGTCAAGAGGAAGATGTATGCCAAATAAGGAGACATCTGCATCTAGCAAAGCTTTAACTTTTACCTTTTCTCTTCCCGTCACGGAAAAGAAATCTTTACCAAATACACCATGATGTACGATCAAGGCATCAGCACCGCTTTCAATGGCTGCTTCAACGGATAAAAGATTGTAAGAAACCGCAAAAGCGATCTTTTTGATCGACTCCCGTCCTTCTATTTGCAATCCGTTCAGGCAATAGTCTTCATAGTCTTCATACCTGAATAATTGACGAAGGTCTTCGCTCAATTGTGTTCTTTTAAGCATACTATTCTTCTCCTATTACAAGTGAGATAGCAACAGGTCGGTGATCGGAAATGTTCTCTACGTACTCGGTCCAATGTCCATCTAAATAAGTATCATATAATACGGTTTTTGTTTCAAAATGTGCAGAAAAAAGTTCATTAGTAATGGCTATATGATCGATATGTGAGGGATAGCTGGGATAAGACCAAAGTAGATTTGATCCTTGGGCAATGCTAAGGTCAGTAAAAAAATAGGATTGTTGATCATTAAGCATAATATCAAAGACATTATTCACATCATCAGTCAGTTCATCATTCATATCACCCAGGATCACAACTCGTTCATCATTGAGATTCTCGTCAATGTATTCATCTAATAATTCTATGGCTTCAATTCGTCTTTCGATATTTTCAATATCTCCGTATGCCTTAAGATGATTATTGATGATCACAATTTTCTTGCCATTCCAATTGGCCTCAAAAACAAAGGGTGGGCGAGGGAAGGGGCTCCAATAGCCGGTATATATTTCGTAAGGATCAGTAAAAAGAGCTACTTCGGTTGAGTTATATATATAAGCCAGTCCCCAGTCACCGCCTCCATTAGCTATGGCATATTCATAGTCATCCAAGTTATCGGCCAAAGTTTGAAGTGATGATTCGGAACTTACTTCCTGAAGAGCAATTATATCGGGTTGCAGCGCCAAAATGGCATCCTCCATATACTCAATACTGGCATTCCCATTTGAAGGAAATAGATGAAGATTCCAGGTTACAATATCTAAGGTATCACCCGAATTAAATGAAGGAAGATCGTTATCATTATCGGGAATATCTATGGCGCATGCAAGAAAAAGTGCGGCAATGAGTAAAAATATAAAGGGCTTTTTCAGTTTATCTCCATTTCAACGATATATTGCTGGTTGACCATTGCAATGTTACGGATCCTGACCCCGGGATTCAGAAAATTCATCATTAGGACTGTATTGATCCTTAAAGATGGGTAGTCAACATCAATGAAAGGAATATTCCGGGTATAGCGTTGCATAAATGAGAGGAGCATATCGGCGATCTTTCGATTGGAGAGGATGTGTAAGGTGAGGATATCATTTTGAAAATGAATGAAATCCAGTTCTACACGAATATTTCCAATTAAGGGTGCTTTTAATGTCAGGATAATGGTTTCATCGGGTTTTTCTAAGTCAAAATGCAACTCTTTCATCAGGAGCATATCGGGGGAGATGTCCCCTGAAAAATGGAAATGGTCGAGTGTTAATGTCAGCGTTTTCATACAATTGGTAAGTAATGAAATTTTGCCCGCAAAAACAATAAAAAAGGAATAGAAGTTCAGCGTTTAGGATTTAGAAGTATAGAGGTTTAGGGAAACTATAAACTATGAACTATAAATTATGTATTATGAGTAGAAAATATCTTATCCTTAGCAATCTACAGTTTTATACTTGATTCTTGAATCTTTCACTTTATACTTTGTGCTTTTGCTTTAAATTGTCCTTTGTCAATTGTCAATTATCCATTAAAAAAAGGTGGCGTTATGATGTGAAATATTTTATATTCAATGACATTTGAAAAACAAACAAAAAGGAGAATCAAATGAGCGTACGTGTAGGTATTAATGGGTTTGGAAGAATTGGACGTTTGGTATTCCGCGAAATGCAGAATCGTGACGGTATTGAGGTTGTTGCTATCAATGATCTTACCGATGCAAAAACCTTGGCTCATCTGTTAAAATACGATTCTGTTCATAAGAAATTTAATGGCGTAGTATCAGCAAAAGAAAATTCAATCGTTGTAAACGGTAAAGAAATAAATATCTCAGCTGAAAAAGATCCTGCAAATCTGCCTTGGAAAGAATTGAATGTAGATGTTGTTGTTGAAGCAACCGGTGTCTTCCGTAAAAAAGAACAACTCGAAAAGCATCTTGCAGCAGGCGCTAAAAAAGTCGTTTTGACTGTTCCTGCAAAAGATCAAATTGATAACACCATCGTTCTTGGTGTAAATGATAACGAACTTAAAGATAGCGACAAGATCGTTTCTAACGCTTCTTGTACAACTAACTGCCTGGCTCCTGTAGCTAAAATCCTGAATGACGAATTCGGTATCGTTAAAGGTTTGATGACAACCGTTCACGCATACACCAATGATCAGATGATCCTTGATTTTCCTCATTCTGACTTACGTCGCGCCCGTTCAGCTGCTGTATCAATTATTCCTACAACCACCGGCGCTGCAGCTGCAGTCGGTAAGGTTATCCCAGCATTGAAGGGTAAACTTAACGGTATGGCAATGCGCGTTCCTACACCGGATGGTTCTGTTGTAGATCTTGTTGTTGAACTTGAAAGAGAAGTTAGCAAAGAAGAAGTCAATGCAGTCATGAAAAAAGCTGCCGAAGGTCCTATGAAAGGTATTTTGGAATACACTGAAGACCCGATCGTTTCTATTGACATCGTCGGAAACAGTCATTCATCGATCTTTGATTCAGGTATGACCATTGTCGCTGGTAATATGGTTAAGATCCTGAGCTGGTACGACAACGAATGGGGCTATTCAGTCCGCGTTGTTGACCTTGTTGAAAAAATGGCCAAATAATTGTCATAAACTATGCAAAGACTGCTTGTACGAGCAGTCTTTGTTTTATTGATTCGTATGTCAAAGATCAAATTTATATTCGCACTGCATAATCATCAACCCGTCGGAAATTTCGACGATGTTTTTGAACGTGCCTATGAGAAATCTTATAAGCCTTTCATTGAATTGCTGAAACAAAATCCTGCGATCTCCGTATCGATGCATTACAGCGGACCATTACTGGAATGGATTATCGGACACAAACCCGATTTTCTCGAAAATATTCATCAATTGACCGATCAAGG
>DAOVOB010000206.1 GCA_030629925.1 Fidelibacterota bacterium | reverse complement strand
GATCACAGCAACGCCTGAAGCTGCTTACACGGTTGCACTTATATCATCTTTCTTCCTGGGATTCTTTGTCATGAGTGCCGGACCTATCGGATTCCAATACGGCGCAGAGGTCTCCTACCCTGCTCCCGAATCTACAAGTCAGGGATTATTGCTTCTGGCGGGACAGATCAGCGGTCTTGTATTCGTCGCTGCAATGAGTATGCGCTCAAATATATACTTGCCATTCTTCATGAAATTATTCGTGATCATTGGAGCGATAGCATTGATATCGTCTTTTTTCCTAAAAGAATCGAAGCCATTGACGGAGTTGCAGAATAAATAGCATCACACAAATACACAAAACAGCTTAAGGCACAAAGTTCTATATAGCTTTATTCTATTGATGTAAGTCACACTATTGTACGTTATAATCTAATATTTGGGAAATTCATTACTGAATTTATATATTATTTTGTTTAAAAGAGGGTGACGAAATGAATGAAAATGAGATTGCAACGATCGTTGTTGATTGTGCTTATCAAATACACGTGAATATTGGTCCCGGCATGCTCGAATCAGTATATGAAATAATATTATACGATAAGTTAAAATCAAAAGGCCTAGCAGTAAAAAAACAATGTCCCGTAAAAGTTAATTACGAAAATTATCACTTAGAAAAAGGATTTATTGCAGATATCATTGTTGAAGATAAACTAATTATTGAGCTTAAATCAAAAGAGAAAATCTGTCCCGTCGATAAAATGCAACTTCTGACCTATCTAAGAATGACCGGTTTAAAATTAGGACTATTAATCAATTTTGGAGAATACCGAATAAAAGATGGTATAAAACGGGTTATAAATGGGAAAATTAATTAATAAGCTACTTAATAAGCTATAAAACTACTTCGTGTCTTAATTGATTTTGTGACTTTGTGTGAGATCTTACGGCTTTAATCTACCCATTGTCCGTGGCCAAGGAATACACTCACGCACATGATGCGTGCCGCAGATCCAGCCAACGGTACGTTCTAGTCCCAGTCCAAAACCGGAATGAGGAACTGAGCCGTAACGACGGATATCCAAAAACCATTCGAAATCTTCTTTGGGAAGATCTTCTTTTTCAATGCGTTCCAGCAGGACGTTGATATCTTCTTCACGCTGTGAACCACCAATGATCTCACCATGTCCTTCAGGCGCGATCATATCCACACCCAAAACATATTTTTCGTCTTCGGGATCACGTTTCATGTAAAATGCTTTCGATTCCGCAGGCCAGCGCCATATCATGACAGGTTTATTATATTCTTCAGCGATAGCGGTTTCGTGCGGGGCACCAAGATCATCACCGAATTTAATATCAAACCCTTTTTTAGTTAAGAGCTCAAGAGCTTCATCGTAAGTAATACGGGGAAAGGGACGCTGGATCGCTTTGAGTTTTGTAATATCACGATCCAAAATTTCCAGTTCGCGACGACAATTCTTTAATGCACGCTGAACGAGGTATTCAACAAATTCTTCAGCCAGGTCCATATCGTCAAAAATATCAAAAAATGCCATTTCCGGTTCAATCATCCAGAATTCTGTCAAGTGGCGGCGTGTCTTCGATTTTTCGGCACGGAAACAAGGACCAAAACAATAGGTTCTGTTCAAAGCCATAATAGCGGCTTCAGAATAAAGCTGACCGGATTGGGTCAAATACGCTTTTCTGTCAAAATATTTTGCTTCAAATAAAGTTGTAGAGCCTTCTGCTGCATTGGGAGTGAACATGGGTGAATCCACCAAAGTAAAATCCCGTTCATCAAAAAAGTCACGACAGGCTTTCTCCACTTCTGCACGGATCTTCATAATGGCATAAGGTAAGCGCGAACGCAGCCAAAGATGACGATTGTCCATTAGGAAATCAACGCCATGATCTTTCAGTGCAATAGGATACTCTTCAGCAACATGAATAACTTCTATATTTTTAACCAGTAATTCATATCCGGCTTCCTGACGCGGAGCTTCTTGGACTGTACCGGTAATGGCTAGTGAAGATTCTTGAGTCAGTGTATTTTTCAGTTCAAAGATCTCTTCTGAGACGTCATTTTTCAGCACAACACATTGGATAAATTCCGTACCATCACGAAATATCAAAAACCAGATCTTCCCGCTTTTACGGATATTGTAAACCCAGCCCTTAAGCGTGATTTCTTTATCCAAATATTTAGAAATATGCTTTGCCAGTATATATTCGGCCATGAAATGCTCCTATTATTAATAATTTTCCTCAATTTCAGCCATAAAATTAAGATTTTTCCTTGCCTTATCAAATAAAAAACTCATAACTTTCATCCTAATCAACTGAGGAGAACATATGACGCGTTTTCGTAACATTACGGTACGAAATGAAGTGCCCGAAGAATTAAAAGAATTTAAAGATTTCTCATACAATCTCTGGTGGAGCTGGCAACCAAAAGCTCTGCAACTTTTCCGCCAACTATCCGGTGATCTTTGGCGTGAAGTGGACCATAACCCACTGACACTGCTAAAACAAATTTCTCAAAAAGACCTTAATGCAAAAGGCAATGATCCTGCTTTTCTTTCTTTATTCCATGAAGTACTGGATGATTTCAACAATTACATGAACCGCAAAGATACATGGTTCAATAAAAACCATAAAGACAACAAAGATTTCCAAGTCGCCTACTTCTCAGCTGAATTCGGTGTTCACGAATCCGTGCCCGTCTATTCGGGTGGTTTGGGTATTCTTGCAGGTGATCATTGTAAATCCGCATCTGATTTGGGTATTCCTCTGGTTGGTGTCGGCATGATGTATAAACAAGGTTACTTTATTCAATGTATCGACGGTGAAGGAAAACAGGAAAATGTTTATCCGACCTACGATTTCGAAGATATTCCCGTTACTCTTGTATTAGGGAAAGATGATAAACCCATTACTATTTCCGTTATGTTCCCCGGTCGTAAGATCTACGCACAGATCTGGAAAATGCAAGCCGGTCGTACATCAATCTATTTGCTGGACACGGATATTCCCGAAAACCTTCCTGAAGATCGTATCGTGACATCACAGTTATATGGCGGTGATCAGAACATGCGTATCACTCAGGAGATCTTGTTGGGTATCGGTGGTGTTCGTGCATTGAGAAAAATGGGAATTAAACCTACGATCTATCACATGAATGAAGGTCATTCGGCATTTCTCGGTATCGAATTGATCCGTGAATATATTGCAAAGGGTTACTCGATAAATCTTGCTCAGGAATTGGTATCATCCAAAAGTGTTTTTACAACTCATACACCCGTTCCTGCAGGAAATG
>DAOVOB010000203.1 GCA_030629925.1 Fidelibacterota bacterium | reverse complement strand
TACAGCATTAAATACATGAAAAACACCAAGATCCGCAAAGGAATTGAATTTATCCTTTCGCATCTCTATGTAGAAAATCCCGGCGGTGTCGTTGAAGGTAAAACGGCCTGGGAAACTTTCAGAGGCGATTATATGCTGGAAGGTATCTTTGTGGGCGGTATTCTTTCCGTACTTGAAATGTGCGCACGCTTGAACGTCAGCTACGAAGACCCTCGTGTGAATGTGATGCTGGACTGGTTGAAAAGCAAGCAATTGCAGACCGGTCATTGGCCCACACAAACCTATGATATATTCAATAAACGCTCTGATGAACGCGTCACCATGCGCGTTGTCAGTGTTTTAAAACTCTTTTACATCATGCCACGGCAAGGCTCGGCGACCATTAAATCCTTCAGGATCAAGCAAGATGGTCGAACCAATGCCAAGAAACCGGGATTCATTACAGATCCCGAGAACCATCCCAAACCAGTTGAAGAAGAAGACAGTGAACAGTAAAATGTGAACAGTGAACGGTGGTGATTGGTATTATAGTAAATAGTTAACCCCGAACTTGTTGAGGGGTTGAACTAAGTAATAACCCGGGGTGAAACCCCGGGAGAATGAACTCCACAAAACCCAACCCCGAGCAGAGTCGAGGGGTTGACCTGAAAGGAAAATTTGACATCATCGCAAAATGATACTCTGTGACGCAACTTACAGAGAGATCCTGAACCCCCGATATTCATCGGGGTCACCGGCCCCCGAAGCTTCGGGGTTCAGGATGACGAGTCACGAGTTACGATATTAAACTCTAAACAGCCCGCAGGGCGTTTAAACTAATAAACCTTTGGAAGACATTTAAAGAACGTAATAATAACAGTAATTATAAATATCAAGTACACAATAGAAGCAAAGGAATACATCACATGAATAAATTTGAACCCGTAAATTTTGATAAAAGTATTCTCGAAGAATACAACGTCCCCAAAGAAATTCCCATTATGCCCCTGCGCAACACGGTGCTTTTCCCGCAGCAGATCATTCCGCTGTATATCGGCCGTATCCATTCCCTGCGGCTCTTGAATGACATCATGAAAGAAAACAAGATCTTTGTGGTCGTCGCGCAAAAGGACATTTCGGTCGAAAATCCCCGTGAAGAAGATCTCTACAAATACGGCACATTGGCAAAGATCGTCAAGGTTTTTACCATGCCGGATAAAAGCCGTTCTGTGATCGTGCAGGGCCTGGAACGCGTTGAAATACACAAGATCACAAAGATGGATCCTTATTATCACGGTATCGTGCAGCGCTTAGAGGAAAAAGAGGAAGATAGTATTGAAAGTGTTGCCATTCGCGAACGCTTAAAAGAATTTTTCAAAGAGATCGTAGGCATGTCGGATTATCTATCAAAAGATAATATCACCATGATGATGAACGCTGTGGATGACGGAAATCTGGCAGACGTCGTTGTGTCCATGCTGAGTATCTCAGTCAAAGAAAAACAACATATCCTCGAGCAATTTGATATTAATAAAAGACTATCCGAAACCGCTGTGATCCTTCAGCACGAAAAGGAAAAAGCCAAAGTTGGTGAAAAGATCATTGCCGATGTTAAAGATAATATCAGCAAGAATCAGCGTGAGTATTATCTTCGTGAACAAATGAAAGCCATTCGCAAAGAATTGGGTGAGGATGAAGATGAACGCATTATCGATCTTAAAAAGAAACTCGAAGAAGCATTGCTTCCCGATGAAGCCCATAAAGCTGCCGAACGTGAGATCGAGCGACTAAAACGAATGTCCAAACAGTCTCCGGAATACAACGTTTCCCTCACCTACCTTGAACTGCTGGTCGAATTGCCTTGGTCCGTATCAACAGATGATGAAATTGATCTGGCAAATGCCACCAAGATACTGGATGAAGATCATTATGGTTTGGATAAGATCAAACTGCGTATTCTCGAATACCTCGCAGTCCGTAAATTAAAATTAAAGACTGATCCGGATTCAGCCGTCAAAGGTCCGATCCTATGTTTCGTGGGTCCTCCCGGAACCGGTAAAACCTCCGTTGCTAAATCTATTGCCCGTGCCATGGGTCGAAATGTTCACCGTATGTCCCTTGGCGGCGTACGTGATGAAGCCGAGATCCGCGGTCACCGTCGTACCTATATCGGCGCGATGCCCGGTCGTATTATTCAGGGAATCAAAAAAGCCGGATCAAATAATCCCATTTTCATTCTCGATGAGATCGATAAACTCGGTGCGGATTACAAAGGCGATCCTTCAAGCGCACTATTGGAAGTCCTTGATCCCGAACAAAACTATTCATTCTCGGACCATTATCTTGAAACGGCATTTGACTTGAGTAATGTGATGTTCATTGCCACCGCCAACTGGGCCGAAACCATCCCCGGACCCTTGCGCGATCGTATGGAACTCATTGATTTTTCCGGATATACACTGCCCGAAAAAGCACATATCGCGGAGAATTTCCTTATCGCTAAACAGGTTAAAGAACACGGATTGACCAAAAAAGATATCGCGTTTACGGACGACGGCGTTAAAACCATTATACAAAATTACACCCGAGAAGCAGGTGTCCGTTCATTGGAACGTGAGGTTGCTCATGTTTCCCGTAAAGTGGCTAAGGAAAAGGTTGAAACAACACGATTCCGTAAAAAGAATATTACGGAAAAAACCATCAGCAAGTATCTCGGTCGACAAAAATTCTTCTCTGATCGTGTCGAACGCATGAAACGTCCCGGTATAGCCATTGGATTGGCATGGACTCAGGTTGGCGGCGATATTCTCTTTATCGAAGCCACAAAAATGCCAGGAGAAGGCAAATTGCAATTGACCGGACAGCTGGGTGATGTGATGAAAGAATCCGCACAAGCCGCGTTGAGTTTTATTCGCTCAAATACACTTGAACTTGGTGTGGAAGAGCGCTTTGATAAATCATGGGATCTGCATATTCATATTCCGGCAGGTGCCATTCCAAAAGACGGTCCTTCAGCCGGTGTAACGCTACTTTCTTCGGTTGTCTCGGTCCTTAGCGGTCGTAAGGTTAAGAACGATCTTGCCATGACGGGTGAAATTACCCTTCGCGGCTCTGTTCTGCCCGTCGGCGGTATCAAGGAAAAAGTCATTGCTGCACATCGTGCCGGTTTAAAAACCATTATCCTGCCTCAAATAAATGAAAAAGATCTGGATGATATTCCAAGTGAAATTCGTGATGATCTGACCTTCCATTTTGTGAAGGATATGACGGATGTGTTGAAAATTGCATTGGAAGAATAATTTTATAATATAATTTTAAATTATAAATACAGTAGTAGAGCCACACCATGGTG
>DAOVOB010000171.1 GCA_030629925.1 Fidelibacterota bacterium | reverse complement strand
CATGCTTTGTGTGGAAAAAAAGATTGTGCTGATGCGCAGATTATCTTAAATGATCGAGATGACTTGAATATAGGGGATGAGGTTGAAATTGAAGAAAAGGCGAATATTCTGACCAAGACATCACTTCTTGCATACGGAATACCTTTGGTATTTTTTATTGCCGGTATCTTTCTTGGACAGTTTCTCCCAGAAACCAATATTCCGAAAGAGTTACCCCAATTTCTCGTCGGATGTGTTGGTTTAGTCCTTGGTGGGTTTCTTGGTAGATACCTTGCAAAACGCTTATCCCAAAGCATAGATAAGTATTTTTCAATAAATGTGAAAAATCGACAACAATAACCCATTAATACTTATAATAATTCGAAGACAATGGGATATTGCAATATAATATCAAATAATATTGGCGATATTATAAATAATTGTTGTCTTTGAAGAATTTGCGTTTTAATTTAGCGCAGGTTTTTGAACAACAAAAAAGGAAATGTCAGGATGAAAAACGCTGAGTCTGATATTATGAAAATATTTGGTATGAATGTCTTTGGTGAAGCCGCAATGCAGCAACGCCTTCCGAAAAACGTCTATGAACAGCTCCGGAAGATCATAAAAGGACATCAGGCATTAGATATAAATATCGCTGAAATTGTTGCAAATGCTATGAAAGACTGGGCCATCGAAAAAGGCGCTACTCACTACACGCATTGGTTTCAACCTCTCACCGGAATAACTGCAGAAAAGCATGAGTCATTTATATCACCCAATGGTGATGGCAGTATTATCATGGAATTTTCCGGCAAAGAACTTGTTCAGGGTGAACCGGATGCTTCTTCCTTTCCCAGCGGCGGTTTGCGTGCGACGTTTGAAGCACGCGGCTATACGGTATGGGATGTTACGTCACCGGCCTTTATTAAAGACGATGAAAATGGTAAAACTCTCTATATCCCAACAGCCTTCACATCCTATACGGGAGAAGCACTTGACAAAAAAACACCTCTTCTGAGATCAGTTGAATCCTTGTCTAAACAAGTGATTCGTGTATTACGCTTATTGGGTGATACAAAATCAGAATACGCAATTCCAAGTGTAGGTCCGGAACAGGAATATTTTCTTGTAGATGAAAATTATTACAACCGGCGTCTGGATCTTCAAATGACAGGCCGTACTTTATTTGGCGCACCTGCGCCAAAGGGACAAGAATTAGACGACCATTATTTTGGTAGTATTAAAGAACGCGTTTCTTTGTTTATGAATGATCTTGATATGGAATTGTGGAAATTGGGTATTTCCGCAAAAACAAAGCATAACGAAGTGGCTCCAAATCAGTATGAACTTGCAGTTGTATACGGCGAATGTAATGTGACCATTGACCAAAACCATCTTGTGATGGAGATCATGAAGCGTGTTGCAAGACGCCATCAAATGGTATGCCTTTTGCACGAAAAGCCTTTTGCGCGTGTGAATGGTTCCGGTAAACATAATAACTGGTCTGTTAGTACAAATAAAGGTGTAAATCTTTTATCTCCAGGCAAAACACCGGAGGAAAATAAACGATTTTTGCTTTTTGTTGCAGCTGCAGTTAAAGCAGTTGATGAACATGCGGATCTTTTACGGCTTGCTGCTTCCACACCGGGAAATGATTATCGTCTCGGTGGCCACGAAGCACCTCCTGCGATCATTTCAGTCTATCTTGGTCAAACCTTAACTGCAGTATTTGAAAAGATAGAAGCAGGTCAAAAAATTGATAAAAAAGTAAAAGAAATATTCAATTTCGGTGTTTCAACTTTACCGGGTATTTCTAAAGACGATACGGATCGTAACCGGACATCCCCCTTTGCTTTTACATTGAATAAATTCGAATTTCGCATGGTTTCTTCCCAGAGTTCGCTGGCCCGGCCGAATATGATCATCAATACGATCATTGCAGATACACTGGCAGAATTCGCCGATAAACTTGAGAAAAATAATAATGTTGAAGCATTACTGAAAGATGTATACACCAAACATAAACGCATTGTTTTCAATGGTGACGGTTATTCGGAAAAATGGCATAAAGAAGCAAAAAAACGTGGATTGGCACATTTTGATAAAAGCGTGGATGTGTATCCTGAACTTTGTGCCCCAAAAAATGTTGCATTGTTTGAACGACAGAATGTCTTAAACAAAAAAGAATTAACAGCACGCATGCTGATCTTTCTTGAAGATTATGTATTGAAGAATCGCATTGAAGCTTCAACCATGCTGGTCATGGCAGAGCGCCAGATACTACCGGCCATCCTCAAATATCAATCCATGATCTCAAATGATGCCCTTCAATTGAAACAGACAGGAGTCGATAACAGCTTGCAGATCGGTATTCTGAAAGATATGAACGAAAAATTGGCTGAATTTAGCAACGGGATCAATACCTTAAAAGAAGATATTGCAAAACTTAAGACTCTTAGCGAAGAAGATGCTCCGGCATTCACAGGTGATACCCTGGTCGTTGATATGGAAAAACTCCGCGAAGCAGGTGATGCCTTGGAAGAGGTCTGTGGATTGGAATATTGGCCCATGCCCACATACTCGGATATGCTATTTAAGATATAAGCTAAGAGGCTAAGAAGTCAGTAGCTAAAAGTCAAAAGATAGGATCAACTTTCTCAGCGCTCATCTTCCCAGTGCTCAGAGCCTTCCTTTCAACTCACGACTTTTCAACCTTAAACTTCTTAAATTCCTAAACTCTTTTATTCCTCATAATTATGTGACAATAATCACGACAATCTTGGATTTTCGGTAATTCTATTATAAATTATTGTATAAATAGGAGAGTGTGATGAATTACAAGAATCATGTTACACGGCTTTCACAATATAAATCAGTTCTTCAGCGTTTGGTAAAAAGTGGAATAGAAAAAACGTATGCTGAATCAATATCCAAACACATTGGAATTCCAGCTACACAAATTCGAAAAGATTTTTCCCTATTTGGTATTCGGGGAAATAAACGAGGCGGCTACAATGTTTTGGAATTGCTTGAAGAACTTAAAATCAATCTCGGACTTAACAGAGATTTACCCTTCATATTAATTGGTTACGGTAATTTAGGAAAAGCACTTGCCAGATATCACGGGTTTCACGAAGGTTGTGTCAGGATTATTGCTGCTTTTGATCCAAAAGTAGGAGTATTGTCAAGTATTCCCCCTATTCCCGTTTATCCCCCGGCAAGTATTTCGGCATTTCTGAAAGATAATCCTGTTAAACATGCGGTTCTCGCCGTTCCCGATGACGTCGCTCAATCCATGTTTGATGAGTTATACGCAGAAGGAATACGAGGGTTTATTAATTTTTCAACCATAGCTCTTAATGTCCCGGAAGATGCTTATGTGAACAATGTTGACCTCGAGCTGGAATTGGAAACAGTTATCTATTATACCAAAGAATCAAATAATAAAACAAAATAATTATCGTTTTTTATATCCTTATTATGTAAAAATCCGTCCCGATTTATCGGGCGGGTTTTGTCTATTGAATCGACAATTTAATTAAAAAGGATCGGATTTAATTTTATCTAGAAGATTTTCAACTTTTATTATTAATTCACTTTCACTTAAAATTAAAACTGCCGCATGAATTGCAAGTAATGTGGTATTGAATAAATCAAAAAATATTGCATTATACTCCGCAATAGATTTTTTATTGGGACTTAAATTGAAATTCAGGGTGTTTTGGTAATTAAAAGTGAAGTTCTTGGTTATTGTTAAATTTTCATGAACATAACCACTTAAAAAATTGTATGTGACATCATATGCTTTTCTTATGCCCATTGCTTCACACATATTTCCAATTGATATTCTTCCAAATTTATTTATCAGCTTTAATGGGTCGTAACTAAGCTTGCGGGCAATATTTTCTAAATCAACATATTCTTTTTGAATTATATT
>DAOVOB010000136.1 GCA_030629925.1 Fidelibacterota bacterium | reverse complement strand
TAAATAGAGGATTAGAATTGATATTTACCTATGACGAGGAAAAAACTTTTAATGGCATAAAAAATGTTATTGAAAAGCGCGAAATATTAGCTGATTGCATTTTAATAGGCGAACCCACAAGCTTAAAACCGGTTATTGCGACAAAAGGAGCGCTGGTTTTTAAAATAAATTTTATTGGCAAAGAGGCTCATGGCAGCAGTCCGGACGATGGAGTGAACGCGATAGAGATGGCGTCCGGTTTTATTATAGAGGCGAAAAAATATTTTAAAAAAATAAGAAAAGATAATGATCATGTCTTTGATTCGCCGTCCGCGACTTTAAACATAGCAACAATTAGGGGAGGGGATGCTATTAATAAAGTCCCGGCCTCTTGCTTATTGGAATTTGAGTTTCGTATAATTGACAATAAGCAAAATAATAAAATTAAAAAAGATATTGCAAACTTAATCAAGAAAAATAAGTTTAAAACTGAAATTGAAGCGAGTTTTTGTTTGCCGGTTACAAAGTGTCAAAATAAAGAATTCGTCACCGCTATTGAAACGATCGCAAAAAAGAATGCCACTGGGGTTAATTACGCTACAGAAGGATCTTTTTTGCCAGGT
The DNA here is from genome assembly GCA_030629925.1 of Fidelibacterota bacterium. Taxonomy (GTDB): domain Bacteria; phylum Fidelibacterota; class Fidelibacteria; order Fidelibacterales; family Fidelibacteraceae; genus M50B103. The sequence goes on along the minus strand of DAOVOB010000136.1, from coordinate 3,886 downwards.
CGGAATGATTTTGTCATACTCGGTCCTGGATCAATAAGATCTGCTCACAGAGCTAATGAAAATATTAGCAAAAGTTCTTTATATAAAGCGGTAAAGATATATAAGGAATTGATAAATAAATTTTGTGTTTAGTCTAAACGCATTGTTTCGGACCATGGAGACAGCGAAACAACGATGATTTCCCAATTTTTTAAACGGTATGACATTAGGTAATGTCATACCGAATGAAGTGTAAATAAAAAAAGAGCGTTATCCGCAAAGGGTAACGCTTTTGAATATATGTTTTAAATATATGAGAGAACCATTTCTCCCATAGTCGATGTTCCAAGAAGTTTGCTTGGATCATCAATTCCTTTCTGGAAAAGATCTCCTGTTCGATATCCCTCCGTTAATACTTGACTAACCGCTTTTTCAATGGCATTGGCGCCATTTGGAGCGCCAATATGCCTTAGCATCATTGCGGCCGTGAGAATACGACCGAGCGGATTGGCCACATCTTTTCCTGCAAGAGTGGGAGCTGTTCCCGCTCCGCTTTCAAACATTGCCGCGCCATTGTCCGGATTGACAGCATAGCTATGCATTAAACCGATACTTATAAGAGCATTAGCAAGGTCTGTCAAAATATCACCTTGCAAATTTTGGGTAGCAATTACCGCATTGAACATTTCTGGATTAGTAACTATAAGCATCGCGGCAGCATCAACGTACTGGAATGATACAGATACATCCGGGAATTCTTTAGAAATTTCTTCAGCAATTAACCTCCAATAGGTATCCAGTGCAGTAATGTTAGATTTGTCAATAACGACAAGTGGCAGTTTCATTTCTTCGGCGCGAGAAAATACTATTCTAAAGTACTTTACTAGCTGATCTCTGGTAAAGTAAGCAATATTGCTTACTATTTTTTCATTGCCGATTACATCTTGCTTTAGTTTCAAGCCAATTTTTGCGCTGACTTCTTCGGGTATAAGATGAATTAAATCATCGTTTCCTAAATAAACATCTTGAAGAAGAAATCTATACCAAAGTTGGGTCATATTTTGTGCTGGCATTTTTACTATACTCAAATGAGCAAGCTCTTCGTAAAATCTTACTGGTCTATGATTAACCAAAAGATCCATCTCTTTCCTTAAACCCAACAGCACTCTTTTTTCAGGCTTCATTTCTGGTCTTTTAATTCCAATGGTGTTATCAAACTTTGGATCGCCAACTCCACCAAAGAATACGATGCCGAGTTTTTTCGTCCTGTCCAATGATTTCTGTGGCAAGGTGTCGCCATATTCTTCGTATGCATTCCAGCCCATTGGTGTTTCTTCAAACTCAATTTCTATTCCATCCAGCATGGCTGCTTTAATGGCGACAGCGCATGCTTGAGCCATCATTTCTGGTCCTGATCCATCGCCCTTAACAAGAGCGATTATCTCTTTTGTCATATCTGTCATATATATCCTCCGTTTCTTATTATATCTTTCCTTCTTTCTGCAATTTCGCGGCGAGTTTCAGCATTACGCTGACACTCCCACCATTTCTGATGAGATCTTTCTGGCGTTCGGAGATTTCAAACCTAACACTATCATTATCCCATCTTATAATTCCATTTTCCCAATCGATAGACAATTCTTCCGGTCTTTTTTGGGAAAGACAATCAATTATCTCCTTTGGCAGAGTAATGCAAAGAAGCCCGTTCGCGAACATATTGGTTTCGAAAATACGCGCGAAACTTGGAGCGATGACACATCTAATGCCTGCGCTTTCCAAGGCCCACGGCGCGTGTTCTCTTGAAGATCCGCTTCCGAAATTTTCACCGGCAACGATTATTTGCGAATTGTGAAGTTCGGTTCTGTCCATTAAGGATGTTGGAATATCTTCCAAACAATGCTTACCAAATATCACCTTTTCTGTTTCGGTCAAATATATTGCCGGAATGATCTGGTCGGTATTAATATTTGCAATTAGCAAATAAAGTACTTTACCCGAAAAATCCTTGCATGGTCCTTTGTCAACGAGCTTTGAAAGATCGTTGTAGTTTGGTTTCTTAAACGGCACATTCTTCCAGTCAGTCAGCTGAACCGCTTCTTTTCCGGATGTGATAATAGCGCGACAATTATTAAGCGCTTGTTCGCACATTTCGATCGTTGGTTCGGTTATTCTACCTTCAATAGCAGTTAAAGCCGCAGTTGCCGGTGAAACTAAATGCACTATTCCGCCCTTGCCCATGCGTCCAGAGAAATTACGATTCGTAGTAGAAACGCAGATTTCATCTGGAGCAATAACTCCATTGCTCATACCAAGACATGCTCCGCAGGTTGGACTGCTTACTATACATCCAGCTTCTATGAATGTTGCAATTAGTCCCTCTTCAAGAGCTCTTTTATAGATATGTTGAGTGGCAGGTACGATTATACAGCGCACATTGTCTGCAATCTTTTTGTCTGCCAAGATACTGGCTGCTATTATCAGGTCCTCAATTCTACCATTTGTGCAAGAGCCGATATAGATCTGGTCGACTTTTTTATTGGCAATTTCTGCAACACTTACGACATCTTCCGGTAATTGATTGATTGTTATTACTGGAACCATATCCGAAACATCAATTTCAACTACTTGATCATATTTTACTCCTGGATCGCTATTAAAGCGTTGGAGATCAGCAAGTATCTGGCTATAAGGAGTATCTTCTTCATAGATTTCTTCAATAGCCGGCCATAAGTAATCAAGCGTATGACTATCGAACATCATCATGCCTGAAGTTGCTCCTGCTTCTACTGCCATATTGGCAATGGTCATTCTACCTTCCATGCCCATCTTGTCGATTATGGGTCCACCAAACTCTAGCACAGCATTAGTTGCACCATCAACGCCAATTTTTTTTATTAACGCCAGAATAATATCTTTTGCGAAAACATTCGCTGGCAATTCGCCGGTGAAATTCACGCGAATAACCTTTTGAGGTGGTAAAACCACAAGTCCGGTAATAAGGCCGATTTCCAACTCTGTTGAGCCTACACCAAGAGTAAGAGCGCCGAATGCGCCATGCGTACAGGTGTGACTATCTCCCATAATTGCAGTCATACCTGGCATTACCCATCCCTTTTCTGGGATAATTGCATGACAAATACCGTTTCGACCAACATCAAGGAACTCTATACCGTGCTCTTTAGACCATTCGCGAATAATCCTGCCCTGAATTGCTGAAGCTGTAGTGCCTGCCGGATTGACATGATCAATCATCATCTTGATTTTGTTTGGATCAAATACTACATCGCATTTTTGATCTTGCATATCAATTATGCTAACGGGGGTTGTGATCTCATGTCCCCAGATTCGATCAAGATCCAATACCATTGATCCATCGGGAAGCACCGCTACCAGATGCTCATCAATAATCTTCTGAAAAGCTGTCTTTGGTTCATCGCCTATCTTTACTTTCATCTTCATTTTCATCTTCTTTATCCTCCTTAAAATATTCAGTTGTTTGGGTTATTTAACCCGATGTACAATAAAACCCAAACATGAATGTTTTAGTTTTACCTGTATAAACATTATAGAAAAATATATAAAATGTCAAGGGTAAAAATTCACAAAAATCTTGACAACAAAACCTAAAAGCATTAAAGTGAAAAAATAAAAGATTAGAATTTAATCTGGAAGAAATTATAAATAGTTTGCAAGACAGAGGATAAATTTCTCTGTTTTTTTATTCTTATTTAGTCTGTGCCCCGTTCCAAAATTTACATTACTGTTTATTGATAAAAAACACTTTTAATTGCTTGGGATTATTTATTATCACTATATCGCCTTGTAAATTTTGGAACGGGGTGTGGATAACTCACTCTTGACACTTTTTTTATTAGTGATACTATGTGTATATATAACACTAACTAGG
>DAOVOB010000026.1 GCA_030629925.1 Fidelibacterota bacterium | reverse complement strand
TACTGTCAATTTCTTTTTGCAGGTTACCACCTTCAAGTGCGTAGGAACGACGGTCATATATAACTTCTCGTTGCTTATTCATGACATCATCATATTCAAGTAAATGTTTACGGATACCAAAGTTGCGCTCTTCAACACGTTTCTGGGCCCGTTCGATCATTTTTGTCATCATGGGCATAGATATCACTTCATCATCAGGAATAGCATCAAGCAATGTTTTGCCCCGTAGATTTCCAAAAAGACGCATCAGATCATCTTCGAGTGAAATAAAGAAAACGGACTTACCCGGGTCACCCTGACGTCCCGCACGGCCTCGCAATTGATTATCAATACGACGAGATTCATGGCGTTCCGTGCCGATGATCTTTAAACCGCCCACGGCTCGAACTTCATCAGTGATCTTGATATCTGTACCACGACCCGCCATGTTCGTTGCAATGGTTACTGCGCTAGGCTGACCGGCCATAGTCACAACATCAGCTTCACGTTGGTGCTGTTTTGCATTCAAAACATTATGTGGAATTCCTGCCCGCTTTAGATTTTTACTCAGCATTTCAGAAATTTCAACAGAAATCGTACCAACCAATACGGGCTGTCCCTTTTTAAAACAGGAAGCGATCTCTTCAACAATGGCGTGGTGTTTGGCTTGACGGCTTTTAAATATCTGGTCGTCAGTGTCTATACGGACAATCGGTTTATTTGTCGGGATAGTCACTACTTTCAAGCTGTAAATTTCTTCAAATTCGTTGGCTTCGGTCGCGGCCGTACCTGTCATACCCGCCAATTTATCATACATGCGAAAATAGTTCTGTAAGGTAATGGTTGCCAGTGTCTGATTTTCACCTTCGATGCGAACCTTTTCTTTGGCTTCAATAGCCTGGTGCAAACCATCTGAATAGCGACGACCTGGAAGAATACGTCCCGTAAACTCATCCACGATAAGAACTTTACCATCTTTAACAACATATTCAACATCTTTTTCATAAAGAGCATATGCGCGTAAAAGCTGGGTGATATTATGGATCATCTCACTTTTTTGACCATGATTTTTCTGTACTTCGGCTTTTGCTTTTTGTTTTTCTTCGTCTGTGGTTTCTTTGTCTTCATCGATCCTTACAAATTCCTCACCAATATCGGGGATCACAAAATATTCGGGGTCTTCCGGATTCATGATCTTTCGACCTTCATCCGAGATTACAATCGTATGGCTTTTTTCATCAATGGCATAAAAAAGCATGTCGTCGATCTCATGCAGACGTTTCTCCTGCATATAATAACTTTCAGTGCGGAATATTTTATCTTGTATATCTGCCTGCTGCATCAGCTTTAGAAAACGTGGATTTTTGGGTTCTCCGTGCTGAGCTTGCAAAAGCATGGTCCCAAGCTCAAGTTCATGTTCTTTATCGTCAGATATATGATTGATCTCATCAAGCAATCTATTAACTTTTTGTTTTTGTACACGAACAAGTTTTTCAACTTGTGGGCGCAATTTTTTATAGCGTTCGTTAGAATTAGATTGAACCGGACCGGAAATGATCAGCGGTGTTCTGGCCTCATCAACCAAAACGGAGTCAACCTCATCAACGATAGCATAATAATGTCCGCGTTGGACCATATTCTCGTGGCGAATCGCCATATTGTCGCGTAAATAATCAAAACCAAATTCATTATTCGTGCCATAAACAATATCACAGGCATATTGTTCTTTTCGATGTGTGGGAGGCATGGTATTCAGGATCTTCCCAACGGTCAAACCAAGAAAATTATATATGGCGCCCATCCATTCGGCATCACGTTCGGCAAGATAATCATTCACGGTCACAACATGTACACCACGTTTAGTTAGCGCATTAAGAAAGATCGGCATCGTAGCAACAAGAGTTTTACCCTCACCTGTCTTCATTTCAGCGATATTGCCATTATGAAGTACGTCAGCACCCAGTAGCTGGACATCAAAGGGAATCATATTCCATTCAACATCATTGCCCAAAAGTTTGACCTTAGTTCCAACCAGTCGCTTACATGTTTGTTTAACAATGGCAAAGGCTTCAGCCTTTAGTTCATTAAGCGTATCTTGTTCTGCTTTAAAAATTGCCGTATCAACAGCTTCTGGAGAAAAATTGTTCTCTTCGGCTTTTTGCTTCGCTTCTTTCCGACGTTCATCGATCAAAGTAACCATGTCTTGTGCGCGAGCACGCAAACCATCATCGCTGATATCGTTCATCGAATCAAACTTAGCGTTGATTTCATCAACAACAGGGGCGACCAGTTTCAGGTAGCGGTCGGAAGGAGTTCCGAAAAATTTTATAAGTATTTTATCAAAAATCATTTTGTGCTTAACCTTTTTTAACGCGGCTTATTTCTGGAAGTAAAATCTTTTCTTCTACCAAATCTTTATAGATACGATCCAGCATACCATTAACAAATATATGACTTTCTTCGGTGGAGAACTCTTTTGCCAATTCAATGGCTTCTGATATTGTCACGCGGGGCGGCACATCTTCAATAAACATCATTTCCGCGATAGATTGACGCAAAATGATCTTGTCCATGAGCGTGATCCGCGAAAAGGCCCAGTTTTTTGAGCGCTTTTTAATACGTTCATCAAGTTGATCGAGCTCATTCACGGTTTTATGGATCAGGGCTCTGAAGAATTCTTCGTCAAAATCCGGATTTTCGTTCAACAAGAGACTTCGCTCTATCACTTTATCGAGAATCTCATTTTCTTGTTGTAAATATGCATACAAATGTTGGATACAAAGCATGCGAGCATTACGGCGTAATTTTTTCATATATGGCAAGTCCTTTGGATATTATCTAAGAATAGAAAGCGTATTTTCAATGAAGGTCTCATAGCCTGTCAATATACTATCATTTGCCTTAGAATGAAAACCGAATATTGAGTAATTTTGTATCTTCTTTTTCTTATGTGATTTTATTTAATGACTTAATCTTTTTATTTCTCTTAAATCATTTTTATATTGTTCTTGAGGGGTAAGATAGGTTCAGCAAAGGATATTATCATGAATAAACAAATTATTATATTCTTATGTGTTATATGTGCGGTATCCGCCTTTGCACAGAAAGAAAAAATGAAGCAGGAATATACTTCCTGGGGTGGAATTATAAGATTTTTAGAAAGTGAAAATATTTACAATGATATTTTTAAGGATCCGGATCAACCGAATGAGGAGAAAGCCAAAAAAGCGGCATGGGAGGCCTTTAATTATGCTTTTTCCCTTGAAACTTTGCCGCAAAATTTGATATTCGAGGTTTTTGAACCCGGTGCGTTGAAAAAAATAAATTCCACAATGGGAGATATTGGGAATGGTTTAGCAATACTGCAAATCACGATAGCCTACAGCAATGGCGATAAACTAGCGGCAGTAAGTACTACAACAAAAACCAGCATGTTTTATGCTATTGGCAAATGGGGTTGGAAATCCCTAAAAATCGCAGGCGTTGGACTACAAGTTTTTGACTACATGCTAACATCCTTCGGTGAGATGGCGGTAAGTGCCCGACAAGAAGCTTTAAAAGATGCCTATTTTGATTATTATAGAAATTACGGCAAGCGGGATCTGAAAACATGGAGGGGCATCATCGAAAAACTGGATGGAAAAGCGGAAATACAAAAAGAAATTGACAGCTACCTGGATGAGTATGGTCAAGCCAGTGCCCTTGATAAAAAGATCTCAGGGGGCTTAATTACCAAAGAAGAAGTTAAAGCTGTAAAAAAAGAATACCTTGAGGGAGAACTTTTACCTTATTTAAATTCTTTGTTCCTGATCTTGCAGAAAAATGCTCGAAATGAAACCCTGAATAAGATTGGTAATGAATATGATGAGATCTATAATAAACTCATTAAAGAGCTTAATAGCAAAAATCAATATAAAATTTATCTTGATGCATCTCAAGAAAAAATAGCCCTGTGTAAAGCCAGTATTCAGGTGCTAACGAGGGGAATCTGGGAGCGATATGTCAAAGGAAGTTTTAATGAAGATGGTCGGCGTACATTATCATTTACTAAATATTCCCTGCTGGTCAACAAGGTCGATTCTGCTCGGGCTGTACTTCGCTATGAGGCGACTGATGGAATACAGACATATTATCAGGCGATCGATCTAAATAAAGAGAAGATGGACATCTATTTCGAACTAGCCGGAAATGATACACCCGAAGAAGAGCCGGAAACAACAGAAGAAGAAATGCCCAAAGAAGAAAAGATGGCTCAGGAAGAAATTCCGGAACAGGATGCGCCCGAGAGCATTATTGAAGATATCCAATTAGCGCATAACATGAAGGCTCTATTGACCATAGGTGAGCTACCCATGAATGTCGGCATTAAAAAGATCAAAGAAACCTCTGCACAATTTATTGGGAGTATTGTTCACAAAAAATTCCCAAAGAAGAACACCCTGACGATCAATAAGATCACCCGTGAAATGACACTGGTTTACAAATTGAGCGGCCCTTTTGCTCCCGAACTTATATGCAAGGGTGTGCCGATTGCGCCTAATGCATATTCCGGATTGATTCTTACAAATGATAAAAATGCCGTGAATATAGGAGCGTTTTCATTTGTTCTTCTAGGAAAATAATACGGGGGGATTGACTGAGATGTTATCATCTGTTGTGAAAATATTTTATCTCATTGCCAGTAGTTTGTTATTTGCTCAAAATGTAGCCGTTCGGGAATTTTTTGATGATTTTAATTATACTGACAGTCGGGATACCTTGCTTCATCAGCGGGGCTGGACTCTTGTAGATGGGAAAAGGGGTCCTCCGGAAGGTGCGCAGTATAGTCAAGAGAATATTATATTTGCCGCAGATGCACGACATCCTGAAAACCGGAATATGTATCTTTTGACGTCAACAACAAACACGCGAGAAAGCATGCGTTTGGCTCGTATTGAGACAGCCATCATGTTTCATGAAGGCACCTATGCTGCGCGTATATTTTTTGACAATAGTATGCGAAAAACACAGGATGCCAATATTCAGACTTTTTATGCGATTAACCGGCTTGCTTTTCCCGGTGATAGTATGTATTCCGAATGTGATATTGAATATTTACCGTTTGATGTGTGGAATACCGAAGGGAACACCAAAAGTAAATTATATTTAAGCACATGGGAAACCTACCGGGAAGAACCTTGGTTTGCTGATCATGCTGTGGATACGCTTGCGCAGCATCAGGCTGGCTGGCATATTTTGCTTTTTCAAGTAACAAATGGGAATAGCGTCAAATATTATATCGACAATAAACCGGAGGCGCTTGTGGAGCATTGTTGTTCCCCGATGGGTTCTTCCGTTTATCCGGAATCTCCGATGCAAATCGCCTTTGCTAACTGGATATTTATTAATAATACTGTTGCCCTAGGAAAATCCACAATATCGCGTACAAGCCGTATGGGGGTTGATTGGGTTTATCACATAAAAGATAGCGCTTTATCGGTAAATGAAGTAAAACGCCGTGTACGGGAACTACAAAAACAGTCGGTACATTTTATTTTTACTATTCGAGAATGATTTTATCCAAATTTATTCGGTAATTATTTTTCTTTTATAGCTTTTGCCTAATTCTACAGGTTGGCAATACTCCGAGTTCCAACTTTTTAAAAAGATCTGCGAAACCCTTTTAGCAAGTTTATCGTTTTTTACGATAATCCCAAGATTACGCCCATTATGAAAATAGCTCTTTGACCAATTGGATGTCCCTAACCAAAATTCCTTTTCATCGATCACCATAATCTTGCAGTGCTCCACCCGCGCATAACCGATATAGCCTTCGCTGGCTTCCGGAATGGTTGAGAATTTCACTTCAATATTCGGGATGGCATGAAGCGATTTAATGTATTCGATCCTCGGAGAATAGAAATTCCAGTCGCTGAGAATCATTTCAATTCTCACTCCACGGGCTGCTGCTTTTCTCAGTGAAAGGTCAAGCGTTTCATATAATTCTTTTCTTGATAATGGGGAGTAACTCAGAAGCTGAATGCGGATAGAGTTTTCTGCTGATCCGATCAGTCGAACAAGATTGCTTTCGTCCCAGTTGGCAGTATTAAAAATGATCTTTGGGTTACTGGCTGTTGGTGTTAAGTTGATCTTTCCGTGTTCAGTATTTTTTACTTTGAAGCTTTCAAGTTCTTCTCTCTGCACGATATTGGCTAGTATGTGCTCGCTATCTGCGTCCTCTGCGGATAGTTGCCAGTCTAACTCAAACAGTTCCGCATAAAATAGAACAAGTTTTTTATTCTCAATTCTTATTCCCAATTCATGAATATGCTTCAACGCTCGCCAGTCAAAATTCTGCGAACCGAGAAAGATCTCTTTTTCGTCCACAATAAAATATTTTGCGTGCAAGACACCCCCGGTGATCGCATTCAGATCATAAACATGTACACTGATATTTTCATGTTCATTCAATTTGTCAGCAGTTTCAGGATAAGTTTTGTACATATTGCCATCGACAATGAAACGAACAAGTATGCCTCGATCAGCAGCGGCATAGACGGCATTCAGAATGGGGCCAAGTGCTTCACCTTCTTTGTGTGAAATATAAAATTCACCAAAATCTAAAGTCTTTTTTGCAGAGTTGATCATCTCGATCCAGACCTCTGAAGTATTGCGAATATCTTTATTGTCCAGAGAGGTCTCAATAGGAATGCTTTCCACCAATTCAATCCGGTCTTTTGCATAAACTGAGAAGGACATTATGATAACCAGAACCAACATTACCGTGCGTTTCATCTCAACCCTTTCATCGCTATGTGTTCGATAGATATTAAAACATTTTGGGGTAAAATAAAAGGATGAAGAAATAACCAAAAGTGTGGGCTGCGTCACACTTGAATTTCCCTGCTTGAATGATGGAAAAATATTCCATTAATTTATGAATGAAACTAAACTCAAATTTCAATAAATATCATTCAGAAACAATGCGTTTACATAGCTGGGATTATTCTTCCGAAAGCATATACTTCATTACTATAAAAACAAACAAGAAGGGTAATATATTAGGTAAAATTATTGATGGCAAAATGCACCCTAACAAAATTGGGCAAGTTGCAGAAGAATTTATAAATGAGATATCTAAACATTTTAACAACACCAAAACACATGCCTATGTTATCATGCCGGATCATGTCCACATACTATTAGAAATTAACAAACAAATTAATAATAAGCCACACCATAGTGTGGCTCTACAATATTTATCTCTATCTTATGCATCACGCCATGGCGTGATGCGACAAAAACAAAGTATTCCCGTAGCGCCACGCTATAGCGTGGCGAAGTTGGATATTAAACGTCCCTCAAAAGGTTCTTTGTCAATCATGATTAATCAATACAAGGGTGCTGTAAAACGGTATTGTAATAAAAACAATCTCGAATTTAAATGGCAAAATAAATTCTTTGATAGAATTATACGCGACGAAAATGAATTAGAAAATACAATAATCTATATTCAGAATAACCCTAAAGATTATTGGAGAAAACACAATTTGTTTTAAGGCACATATAGATGTACCACATTTGCTTTTATTATCGCACCAATACCATCTTCTTTGTATCGGAATATTTCCCGGCCGTCATCTTGATCAGATAAACACCGGATGTAACTTGATTTCCGTGTAAAACTGGGCCTAGAAAACCTATTTACTTGCATATAACAAAGTAACGGTCATAAATTCCACAAATGAAAAGAAAAGGAATAAATATGCAAGACACATGGAACGCCATACCCGGAAAAGGAATTGGAAGTATATTTTTCGGTATCAGTAAAAAGCGACTTGTTGAGTTACTCGACGAACCCGATGCGCTGGACACCACAAATGAGGATGGTGACCTGTGCGAACAGTATTATTATGACGATCTCGATGTCGCCTTTACTTTTTCTTCTGCGGAAAATGATCGTTTACTTGTGATCACCATCGGAAATCCCGAGTGCTTTGTTGCTAAAGTACTGCATACCGGCATGGTAATGGAAGATGCTCTTGCGGAAATTGAAAAACTTAAATGGGAAGCTCCTGATATTGAAGAGATCGAAAATGATGATCTGATCTTCAGCTATGGAGATATCGGTGTGGATGTCTGGTTTGAAGATGGTGTTTTGACTGGATTTCAGATGAGCCCGCAATGGAAAGATGATGATACGATAGCGTGGCCAATATAAATGTCATCTCGACCGTAATCCGTCACTTGACGGATGAAGCGGAGAGATCTCAAATTACTCAAAACTATTAAGGAGTTTAAGATTTCTCCACGTGGCCTGACGGTCGTAGCTCGTAGAGCGTAGACTGATGCCTGTTCCGTACTTTGTCATCTTGAGCACTTCTTCGCTAACAAGCTACGAAGTGTAAACTCCGTTTTGGTTGAATGAGCTTGTCCGCCGAAGCTTTATACGTAGGAGGAAAAGATCTATTCATGTCACAAAAGTACTATAATGAATTGAGCAGCTAAACAGATGAACACCAAAAACAACAAAATCGCCCTCCTCTCAGCCGGCATCGTTCTTCTGCTTTGGTCCAGTGTAGCCACAGCCTTTAAGATAGCTCTTCGATATTTGGGGCCTTTTGAATTATTGTTCTTATCTACCTTTGTTTCATTTATTGCGCTTAGTCTGATCATGCTGTTTTCCGGTCGTTTTGCCAAGCTTAAAAAAGTAACGGCAAAAAACAGAAATAAACTCCTTGTCGCCGGAATTTTAAATCCTGTTATATATTATTTATTGCTATTCAAGGCCTACGATATGTTGCCCGCACAATTCGCTCAAGCAGTCAATTTTACTTGGCCTCTGGTTCTGGCGGGTTTTGCCATGATCCTGAAACATGAGAAATTTCATGTCTTGCGATTAGTGATGCTTTGTATTTCGTTTGGCGGAGCTTTGGTGGTTGTACTAGGTGGTAATGCAGTGCCCGGTGGAATTAGCATAACCGGCGTGTTGATTGCTTTTGCTACCACGATCTTCTGGGTGATATATTGGTTGATCACTAAGACCATGGATGAGGATCCTGTAATCTCATTGTGGATACCTTTTTTCGTGGGCACAGTTGTTCTTTCGATCGCGGCGATCTTTTTCTTTCGACCGGAAAAACTTGGATGGGGTGCTTTGTTGTCCGCCGGATATGTCGGATTATTTGAGATGAGCCTGACCTTCCTGCTTTGGTTAAACACCCTTAGGAAAACAACCTCAACGGCATTGGTTAGCAATTTTATTTATGCCGTGCCCTTTCTGTCCTTGATCTTTATAAGATTTGTTTTAGATGAACCTATCCAATCCACGACACTGGTTGGATTATTTATGATCGCTGCCGGAATTGTGGGACAGGTGTTTATACATACAAAAGATAAGGTATCATCTCGCCCCCCGGGCTAAAGTTCAGGGCTAATTCAAGCTATTGTTATTTTGTCAAGCGATTAATCAGTCTTCGTTCAATGAGCTACACCCTGTAATTCCGTGGGGTTTTACCGCTTACTGATTACTGGTCACGTTTTACTTTTTACGATGTAAAAGCAAAACCGCCCCTTGGAGGAGAGGCGGTTGGATAGGATATAAATAAGGAGCTTGTTATTTAGCTTTGGTGGTTAAGAAACGTTTAACACCGTTTTTTGTTTCAATTAATATCAGGATTGTTTGTTTCTTCTCGATCTTATTAAATACATTTTTGTAGTCATCAAGGTCATGGATGTTTTTACCTTCAAGGGTCACGATACGATCTCCGGCACGAAGTCCTTTTTGATATGCCTCGGAATTTGGAACTACTTTAGCGATCACGACACCTTTCTTTGAATCAAGTCCATATTCTTGAGCGATCTCGGCATTGTTTGCCAGTACAGAAAAGCCAAGAGTTATATCAATATCTTCATCAATGTTTTCTGCTGTGGTTTTTTCACCCGGCAATTCCTCCAGTTTTACTGAAATAGTTTTTGTCTTTTTGTCGCGAACAACTGTCAGCTTT
>DAOVOB010000134.1 GCA_030629925.1 Fidelibacterota bacterium | reverse complement strand
CCGCTTTCACGAATAAAATACAAATCGATATTATTGATCTCATCAACTGTGCGTCCATTAAAGATACGAAGCACAAGGACGATCAATCCTTTACTGATATGAGTATCGCTATCAGCTTGGATCACTAATTTCCCGTCTTGAATTTCTACAGAAACCCAGACACGGTTCTGACACCCGGGCACAGAAAAGGTATCGGTCTTTAAAGTAGGGTCCATGGGGAGAAGGGTTTTCCCCAGTGAGATCAAATATTCATATTTATCCATCCAATTTTCGCGCAGGGAAAATTCCTCAATAATCTCATTTTGGATCTCTTGCGTGGTTTTAATCATAAGTCCATCCTTATTGTAGCATGCTAATGGCTTTTTTGAGGCCTTTAATCAAGTGATCTATATCTTCTTTTGTATTGTAGAGCCCAAAACTTGCCCGGATTGTACCTTTTATCCCAAGATGGTGCATAAGAGGCTCTGCGCAGTGGGTGCCAACTCGCAAAGCTATACCCAGTTTGTCGAGTATCATGGCGATATCATAGGCATGTATGTCTTTAATATTAAAGGAAATTGCGCCTGCCCGTTCAGTGTTTTCACTGTATTGTTCCATTCCGGAAATTGTATTTAGCTGTTCACTTGCATATTGGATCAATTCCTTTTCATATTCGTGAATATTTTCAAGGCCAATATCGGTTAGATAATCAACGGCTTCACCCAAACTGATCGCTGCTGCGATATTCTGGGTTCCGGCTTCAAATTTATATGGGAGTTTCGCATATTTTGTCTCCGAAAAACTAACTTGTTCTATCATGCCACCACCGGTTTGATACGGCGGTAGATCTTCAAGATGCTGCGCTTTACCGTATAAAACACCAATTCCTGTTCCGGCATACATTTTGTGCCCCGAAAACACCATAAAATCACAATCAAGATCTTGTACATCCATGGGCATGTGCTGAATAGCTTGCGCGGCATCTAATATAACAGGAATATTGTTCTTGTGGGCAACATCAATGATCTTTTTGAAAGGCAAAACAGTCCCCAGTGCATTTGATACACAAGTAATGGAAATCAGTCGGGTGCGCAAGGAGATCAATTCGTTCAGAGCTTCAAGGGTCGCTTCTTCATCTTCTTGAATTTCAAGAATTTTCAGGGTAGCATTTTTCTCACGGCAAAGCACCTGCCAGGGAATAATATTGGAATGATGCTCCATATGAGAAATAATGATCTCATCATTTTCTCGAATGGATTTCCCTAGAGAATGCGCAAGTAAATTGATCGAAGCCGTAGTGCCACTGGTGAAAATGACCTCGTATGCATTTTTTGCATTGATATAATTTTTAATTTTTTCACGGGCAGCTTCATAGGCCATCCCGGCAATTTCACAAAGATAGTACTCGCCACGATGAATATTGCTGTTTTCACTTTTGTAATAATTACAAACCCTGTCAATAACACATTGCGGTTTCTGTGTCGTAGCGCCATTATCAAGATAGACCAGAGGCTTACCGTAGATTTCCATTTTTAATATGGGAAAATCTTTACGTGCTTTATTAACCAACTGCATGAACTCTCCTCACTGTTTAGTGGTTATATTTTCTTTATTATCCTTTAAATCGATCCGGCCAATATTTAATGAGCCGTTCGTAAATGAATTTTTCATAGCCGAGTTCCTTGGGCTCATAAAGAACTCCGTCGGGCCGCTGCTCAGGCATATAGTCTTGACCGGAAAATCCGCCTTTTTTATCATGAGGATAAATATAGCCCAATCCGTACTGGAATTGTTTCATGATCTCTGTCGGCGCATTGCGCAGATGTAAAGGTATAGACTGAAATCCCGTATCGCGGACGGCCTTCTTTGCGCGAAGTAATGCCATATAAGAAGCGTTACTTTTCGGTGCAGATGCAAGGAAAGTCGCAACTTGTGACAGCACAATGGCACCCTCCGGCAAGCCGATAGCTTTTACTGCCTGGAATCCTGCGTTCGCTATCACCAGTCCCTGCGGATCAGCATTCCCGATATCCTCGGATGCGAGAATGATCAAACGCCGGGCGATGAAAAGGGGATCTTCGCCACCCTCGATCATGACGGTCATCCAATAAACTGCTGCATCGGGATCTGAGCCCCGGACAGATTTTATAAACGCTGAAATGGTATCATAATGATAATCACCATCTTTGTCATACAACAAGGCTCGTTCTTGAAGAGCGGTTTGGATATTTTCTTTTGTGATAGCAAATTTAATATTTCCGGGATCATTACCTCTCACAAGCTGAACGCTAATGTCGAGCGTATTGTACATCTTGCGGGCATCACCACCGGAGGACATAATAAGAAAATTTAGCACATCTTCGGGAAGCTTGATCTTGTATTTTGAAAGGACAATATCTTTTTTCATTGCACGATCAATCAGCTTGATCAGATCGGCAGCTTCAAGTGACTGAAGTTTTAAAATACGACAGCGGGACAAAAGCGGCGAAATAACCTCGAAAGAAGGATTCTCTGTTGTGGCGCCGATCATAACAATATCGCCATTCTCAACTGCATGTAAAAGTGCGTCTTGTTGATTTTTATTAAAGCGATGGATCTCATCAATAAAGAGCAAAGTTTTCTTGCCCATTTGCTGATGAGAAGCGGCTTTGCGAATGATCTCACGGACATCCTTCACGCTTGCCGAAACTGCGCTCAGTTCATAGAAAACAGCATCGGCGCATTGTGCGATAATTCGTGCCAAAGTTGTTTTTCCCGTTCCCGGAGGACCCCAAAGCAGTAGTGAAAAAAGTGCGTGCGAGGCGATCATATTATGAACGAATTTACCTTCTCCGATAAGATGTTCCTGCCCGGCAAAATGCGCCAATTCTCCCGGACGCATTCGCGCAGCAAGAGGCGGTAAGTTAGTTGTAGATGTGAATAACGTTTTTTCTGGCATGGGGGAAAATACAAATCAATTGACGATTGACAAAGGACAATTGTCAATTAAGTGAACCGTAAGACCCACCTTCGCCAAGGTTATGGTGGGCAGGCGTAAAACATGAGACGTGTAGGGAACAGACACCTGTCGTCCGTAGCTTTAGCGTAGGATGATGCCTGTTCCAAGGCAAAAGAAAAGTATAAGGGCAAAAGTATAAAGGCAAAAGTCAAAATCAATTGATAATTGACAAAGGACAATTGACAATTAAATACAATCCACGGATTACCGGCCTACGTCAAGACTACGGACTGGCAGGCGCCGATTTACACAGATTTTTCTATAAAGGAGTTAATCTGCGATAATCTGTGAAATCTGCGGATAGAATTATTAATATTTTGTGTCTTTGAGAGAGATTATCAAATAAAAGAGAATGTTGTCCCGTCAAACAAACCTTTATCACTCAGTTTGATCTCAGGAATGACAAGCAGGGCCATGAAAGAAAGGGTCATAAATGGAGCGCTTAGCTCAGAGCCGAGCTCTTTGGCAAGCGAATCAAGTTTTGAGTATTGTGAAGCAACGGTATCAAAACGTTTGTCACTCATCAATCCTGCGACAGGCAATGCCAATACGTCGGAGATGCCATTTTCTTCGCAGACAACAGAGATACCACCTTTATTGGCGATGATCAAATTTACCGCTGCACATATATCTGTTTCTGACACACCGACAACAACAATATTATGTGAATCATGGGCAACCGAAGAAGCAATGGCACCTTTCTTTAATCCAAAATTCTTTACAAAAGCAAGCGCAAGTTCTCGGTTTTCATAACGATTAATGACCGCGATCTTCAGAATATCATTTTCAGGATCTGAAATAAGATTATGGTTTTCAGCCATGATCTCTTTATCGATCCGTTTAGTTATTAATTGTCCATCGATCACCTCAATAATGGGTGATTTTGCATAGTTATGTTCAATGTAGAATTCTCTGGTTCGCTTAGTTTGAACATTAAAATTGTTTATTACTTCTACCTTTTTATAAGGAAAAAGTGCACGGCCTTTCTTGACGACAATATTGCCATTGATGACCGTTTGCAGGATATTCAATTCATCAAGGGAATCGACGAGCAAGAAATCAGCTGGATCATCTTCACGCAGGAGTCCGACATCAAGCCCATAATGTTGGACGGGATTTATGCAGGCCATACGCAAGACCTTCATGATATCAATGCCATGTTCTACAGCTCTTCGAACCAGTAAATTGATATGTCCTTCAAGAAGATCATCGGGATGTTTGTCGTCAGAGCAGAACATACAATTCTCAAAGTGTTCATTTGCGAGTGGAATAAGTGCGTCAAAATTCTTTGCAGCAGAGCCTTCCCGGATGAGGATCTTCATGCCGAGTTCAAGCTTTTCGAGCGCTTCTTTTTTTGTGAAACATTCATGATCGGTGGATATTCCCGCTGAAATATATTTTTTAAGATCATCTCCGGATAAGCCGGGGGCATGTCCGTCAATGGGCTTGTTGTGTTCTTTCGCGATGGCGATCTTACGGTGAACTTCCGGATCATCATTCAATACACCGGGGAAATTCATCATCTCTCCAAGATATTTGATCTCAGGAAAATCGTTGAACAGGGTTTCAATATCTTCT
>DAOVOB010000149.1 GCA_030629925.1 Fidelibacterota bacterium | reverse complement strand
TCGGTGATGATAAGGAAATTCCTGTCAAGAAGATCAGTAATATAACAGGAAAACATTTGCATCTGGAATTTAATCGTGATGATGAACCCGAATGGATGAATATAGTTGGTATGGTCACTTCGGGTTATCATGTATTTAAGGATTCGGTTTATAAAGGCATGAATCATATGACCTCAGATACGGTTCATATTCTCTTTGACCAAGGAGATGTGAGTGACTTTTTTGCAATTTTTGGTGTGGAAGGCCGTTTTGATCCCGACACATCCTATACGGAAATGGATACATCTGTGTTTTATTATGGAAATGAAGCACATTACAGTATACCAAATGATAATATGTTCATTTATCCGGCGTCAAAAATGAATTATGGGAATATCAAGTTAAGCGCGGATACCATGAAGATCGATTGGGATACTAATATTCTTTATGCTATGCCGGGTGAAGGAAATGACTTGCCTGAATTTATCCAAAATGATGACGCACCGGTCTATGCTCGTTTGTTTGAATATAATCTTGATACTCAAAGAGGCAGGATAACAAAAGGAAAGACTGAGATCAAAGAGGGGTATTACCAGGGAAAAACAATACTGAAAACCGAAGATGAACCTCTCTATGTTAAAAATGGGATCTTTTCTACCTGTGATCTGGATGAACCTCACTTCTGTATTGAAGCCAAGCGAATGAAAGTTATTCCGGGAGATCGTGTTTTTGCACAGGATCTTACCTTAAAGGTCATGGATATTCCTCTATTATACATTCCAAGTTTATTTGTATCCATAGAAGAAGGGAAACGACGTAGTGGTTGGATCATTCCCGGCTTTGGGAATTATGCCAACACAGGTAAAGGATGGGCTTTGGAGGGAAGCGGATATTATTGGGCACCTAATGATTATTACGATGCAAGAATATTGGTTGACTTTTATGACAATCTTGGTATAAAAGCAGAACTTCGTCAGCGTTATGCCTGGCGGGATCACATTTCAGGTGGACGTGTAACATTGAAGTATTGGAACAATTTTTTAGCCAGTTCTCCAAAACAAGGCTACGAAATATCTGTTAATCACCCTCAGAAAATCGGTCAGAATTCAAGTTTAAATATTAATGGAAGCTTTACAAATGATGCGACAAGATATTCTGAAGAATTGGATAAAGATGAGCGTTTGGAGCAGCAAATGGTCTCCAGAGCAACATTCAAGACAAAATTAGGCCCATTTAATACAAGCATCAATGCTTCACATACTCAAGATCTACTGACCGGAACAACAACAACCTATTTTCCACAATTTTCTATGACAAAATCACGGGCAAGTATCTTTAAAAGAAAAAGTAATACGACCCCTGAAAAATGGTACCATAAGTTTACGTATAATATATCAAGTAATTTGACCAACAAAATGAATCATACCTGGAGTGAATCGGATTCGCTTTTTAATGATACCCAAAAAAATAAATTCCAAACGACTGCCGGAGTTCAGTATAGCAACAAATTATTCGGGTTTCTCAATATTTCACCCTATGTGAATTATTATGAAGACTGGACCACTCTGTACAAGGCGCCTGTTATGCAGAATGATTCGGCTTTGGTTGATTCGAACGGATATGTTGTTATCGAGGATGTCACCGGTTTCAAACGCCGGGGGCGTTTCAATTTGGGAACTTCTGCAAGTACCACTTTTTACGGTGTTTTTAATTTGAATATATGGCGTCTGAAAGCCATTAGACATACCATGAATGTGAGCTTAAACTATGTTTATCGTCCCGATCAGTCTGATAATCCCAATTATGTTTTTCATGGTGTTGGTACTGATAGCAATTATGTTGAATATGATTATTTCTCAAGTACACTTTTGGGGTCGACACCCTCATCAGAAAGTCAGACCTTCAATTTAGGCTTCAGTCATAATTTTGATTCTAAAACGATCAATAAAGCGGGTAAAGAGAAAAAAACCACATTTTTAAGTTTAAGTCATAGCTATAATTTCCTGGCTGATTCTCTTCGCAGCAGCTCGATAAAAGCGCGTTCATCAATCAGAGATCTGCCCGGTGGTATGACCCTGAATATTGATGCGACCTTTGATCCCTACGATTACCGTATAAATGATGACGGAACAAGTATTACGCGCATTAATCAGTTGGGGATACCCCGAATGACGTACTTCCGCGCCGGAACGGGAATACAGTTTAAAGAGAAGAAAAGAAAACAGGAAAAAAAATCGACAGCTCCGACCGATACGAATAATGTAGAGATGAAAACCGAATATCTTGCCGGCCCGGCAAAGAATTCAGATCCCGGTTTTTCAAGATGGAGTGTCAGTTCAAGCCTATCCTTTGTTTCAAGAGCAAGCAATCCTTTGGATATTCAGAATAGTTTATTAATCAATACGACCCTAAAGGCAAATTTGACACCCAAATGGTCAGGGAGTTATAGAATTAATTTCGATGTACTGGAACAAAAGATCACCGACCAGCGAATTAGTTTAGTACGGGATATGCATTGTTGGACCCTCTCGATCGATTGGAATCCGGGTTCCAGCTTCTTTATCGGCTTGAACGCCAAATCAAGTTTGCTGAAAGATTTCAAATTATTACAGAAGAAAAGCTATTATTAAATGTATCAAGACTATATAAAAATAAAATTTTCAAAAAATGCCAAAACAGCTGAAGCTTTGGATCTGTTGATGGAATCAGGAGATATCCTTAGTGTTGAAGAGGCAAAAGATGTTCTCACTATTCTGGACCTTTGGGAAAACAGAGAAAAACTAATTGAAAAACTTCATGAAATTTTTCCGCAAGGCAAATGGGAGATAACAAAACTAGACGGTTGTGATTGGGATCAGAAATGGATAGATGGATTTCAACCTATACGTATCAATCATAGATTATGGGTGACACCTCCCTGGCAAATGGACAAAATTCCGGAAAATCATGAGAAGATCATCATTAATCCCGGTAACGCATTTGGCACTGGAACACATGAATCAACATACCTAGCCTTGAAATTGATGAAAGGTTTTCTAATTCCTGGTGATGAGGTGCTTGATCTGGGGTGCGGATCCGGGATCCTTTCCATTGCGGCCATGAAGTTGGGCGCAAAACATGTTCATGCCATAGATAATGATCCTGAGATCAAAGACAATTTGAATGATAATTTTAAACAGAATGAACTGGAAGAGATCACATGGGAGATCAGGGATATTTTAGCTATGGATTCGTTTCCCGGCGACCTTGCATTGATCAATATCCAAAAACATATTATTTTACCGCTTTTAGAACGTTTTAGCATTGCAAAAGAGATACCTAATCGTGTAATTTTAGCCGGTTTGCTGAATGTACATCGAAAAGATATCAGGAACGCATTGCAGAAACGTGGGTATAAGATACTCAACATACGACGAAAGAAAGAATGGATCGCAGTTTCAGCGGTCTTACGGAGAAAGAATGAAGCATAAATTGATCCCGGTCGCTATCGCTATGACCCTCCTTCTATTATGGAGTTGCGGACCGACCTATCCCGAAGAAAATACTGAAATTATGTACCCTGTACCGGAATTTTCTGATGCTGTATTAAGTTATAATACCATGCGTCAAGAATTGCATTGCGAAATAAGGGTAATGTACGATGATCCTATTCCAGAATTGAATGCAGATTTGACACTTACAGGATTTGATATCTCAACTTTGGAATTAACCTTGAATGATTCTGCTTTGTATGGTGATGCGCTAATGGGAGATAATATATTTTCGCGTAATATCTCATTTAGCAGGATAGATTCAATCGATGGAAGTATTAGCATTCAATATGATATTCTTGATTCTGGTGTGATCATTAGATCTTATGTTGATACTCTGGATGTAATCGCTAATTTACCTCCTATCATTACTGAGATCACCATGCCTGATACGATTGTTCGACCTCTAACCGGGACAAAAGATCTGCTTATTTTTCTTGAAGTAGATGACCCTAATGGTGTGTACGATGTTGTAAATGCTTATTTCCAAGTTCAAAGCAATAGTACGGGTCAATGGAGTTCTGATTATTCCCTGAATGATACCGGTACTTTGGGAGATGAAAGATCTGGCGATGGCATATTTTCAACAGGACTGCAAATATCCTCGGCAAATTCTGCAGCCACGAATTATTTTCGTTTTAGAGTTAAAGACACGGCATCAAATTTTTCAGACTGGAGCCTTGACTCCGTGGTGGTGAGGTAAGGCATGAAAAAAATAAACATAATTACATTGATCACATTTTTTACG
>DAOVOB010000240.1 GCA_030629925.1 Fidelibacterota bacterium | reverse complement strand
TAATTTATCCAGCGGGAAAGACGGAATAATGTGATGAGATCCAGTTCATTCAATAACTTATCTGCCGGCCAGAATCGGGTTAATCTTGCGTTTTTACAGTTCTTGGGAATGTTTGGAACTTGCATTTTCATGCCGGGAATGTAATAGAATGGAGATATTCCCAGAACTAGTGGCAGTTCAGTCAGGATTGCCATTGTCTTTAGTATCTCATCTAGTGATTGATTGGGAAGTCCGGCTATAAAATGTCCCATGACCTTCAGCCCTTTTTCTGCAGCATATCGGGAAATATATTTAAAATGTTCAATATTTGTATTGCGGTGAAGAAGTTTTAATTGTTCTTCAGAACCGGTAGCTATTGAAAGGTTCAATAGCTTCATTCCGCTTTTTACGAGCAGGTCAATGATCTTTTCATCCAAGTGCTCAGCTGAAAGTCCGTTCATTGCATATAATGTGATCTTATCGCCAAATCTTTGTGTTATTTGAGTGAGAAGGTCCATACAATGCCTGCGATTGAATGTGAAATTGTCATCCTCAATATCAAAGGCCCTGATACCTCGATCAAAAGCATTTTGCATTTCTTCAATGATCTTATTAACCGGTTTCAAGCGCAGGGGAGAGCCGAATGTCCTGGAAACGGAACAAAATCGACAGCCCATGGGACAGCCCCTAGATGTCGATAACATGATAGCGGGCTTACCTGCAATACGATATTTTTTTGCAGCTAGAAGATCGGCATTGGGTTTAATATCAAATGATGAAATTAATGGATTATCATTCCAGTCCTGATTTTTACTATTCCATAATCCGGGGATGTTATCAGATATCTCTCCATTTTCAAGTATGGATTGCACATATTGCCGGAAAGCTTCTTCACCCTCGCCCATGATACAGTGATCAATATCCGGGCAGTCTGTGAATAAATTGTGTTCGGGACCGACATTTTGTCCGCCTACGATCACCTGAGAAGTTGGTGAAGCTGATTTAATGATCCCCGCAAGTGTGATAACTTCTTGGGAATATGTGTAAAAGTTTGATGAAATGGCACAGAGATCATAATGTTCTTCACTGAAATACTGCCGGATATATTCCCAACTTGCTCCCCAATGATAATAAGTATGAAATACCGAGATAGGGGAATGATCATAAGAAATGTAGGGTCTGATCGCTTTAAAGGTAGATGGAATTGGAATGGTCTGACGACCATGGCCTGTAATGAAATCTACGATATTGATTTCAACAGGTAGGCCATTGAGAGCTCCCGCCAAATATGTTAAACCAAGAGGATAGGTTCTCTGAACTGTTGAATAGAAATCTTCGATGGGAGCTTGTATGAGTGCAATACGCATGAGGAAATTTACTTGGAAAAGATTCCATTCACAAAATCTAAATCGTATATATAGAGACGCCCCCGAAGTTTCGGGGTTGCGTCTCTACATCTTATTGACAAATTTTTCTGTTTCACTCAGCATGAAAATTGATTAATTTCCGTTTTTGGGGACTAATAATATCGAATACACAGGAGTTCATTATGCTATCAACCATTCTTTGGGTAATATTTTATTTGGCTTGTCCGGCTTTGGTCTTATGGTTGTGTTCAAAAAATAAGTTTCTCGATAGTCTTGGCGCGATCGTTGTTTGCTATGTGATAGGATTAATTATCGGAAATATTGGTATTCTCCCTGAGAATATTACGGGGGTACAAGAAACACTTAATATGCTGGTGATCCCTCTTGCTTTACCTCTGATATTTTTCTCAATGAATTTGCGAGGCTGGGGAAGAAAACAAGCGGGTATGACCGCAAAAGCATTTTCCGGCGCTTTGGTAGCTGTGGTTGTTGCTTCGTTTATCGCATTTATGATATTCAAACCCCATTTGGGTGAAGAGGGTTGGAAAATGTCCGGGATGTTAATTGGCTGCTATAGTGGCGGAACACCGAACATGGCTGCAATTGGGACAGCACTAGAGATTACTTCCTCGAATTTCATTTCAGTCAATACGGCAGATATATTTGTGGGTGCTGTATTATTTTTACTTATTCTATCGGTGTTCCCACGCATTTTAAGAAAAATACTCATTCCTTTTAAAAAAGAATCTGAAGGAAGTAATGTGGAAGGTATTCAGAAAATGGATACTTTTGAACTTTATTTTAAGGGATTCAAGAAAAAGGATTTTCTTCCCTTACTTGGAGCCTTTGGTATTTCTGTCGTGATCTTTGGTATTGGCGGTGGAGCAAGTTTTCTGGTACCCGAAGGTATATCATCTGTTGTTGCTATTCTTCTCATAACAACTTTGGGTGTTCTTTCTTCATTTATTCCAAAAATTCGCAATATCAAAATGACCTTTCAACTTGGTCATTACCTTCTACTTGTTTTTGCTCTTGTTGTCAGCTCTATGGCAAATATTAAGGAACTGATGGGAGCAGCTCCGGTTATTATGCTATATATTGCTGTGCTATTTGTCATCGCATTTGTGATACATACTCTTCTTTCAAAATTAATGAAGGTTGATGCCGATACCCACCTTGTCGCAATGACAGCCTTGATTTATTCACCACCATTCGTTCCTGTTGTTGCCGCTATTCTAAAAAACAAACAAGTGATCATGACCGGCATGCTTGTTGGTATTGTAGGCTGGGTGATCGGTAATTACGCGGGAATCGGCTTTGCTTACCTGATGCAGACAATTTTTGGCGGATAAAAAAATAAAAACTTGAGTCAAGTTAGCAACAAAATTAAGCATTTGAATTATCCGCTTTTTCGTGTAATTTATGCCCGAAATATAAGGGAGTC
>DAOVOB010000144.1 GCA_030629925.1 Fidelibacterota bacterium | reverse complement strand
TATTTCCTGGCCTGCCGGCGATAAAATTGACAACAGTTATATTGAAGGTGTAGATTATACCCTGCTTTCCGATGCCGTTGACAATGCCTTTGGTGATGAAATACCTCATCTTGGCACCCGTGCTCTCTTGGTCGTATATAATGATCAACTGATTGCGGAGCATTATGCGGACGGTTTTGATGTCAATACCCGTTTACTCAGCTGGTCTATGGCAAAAAGCGTTACAAATGCCATGGTGGGCATCCTTTCCAAACAGGGAAAAATAGATATTAATGATCCTATCCTGATGCCGGGCTGGGATAAAGATGAACGGGCATCCATTACCTGGTCAGATATGTTGCATACGAGCTCCGGACTGGAATGGGAAGAAGATTATGGAAATGAATCTGATGTGAATGTTATGTTACACAAAGTTGGTGATTTTGGTAAATTCACTTCCGAAAAGCCCAGCGTAGCCCCTGTTAATACGGTTTGGAACTATTCCTCCGGCTCGACCAATCTCGTTTGTCTGAAAATACGAGATCTGTTCGAGAGCGAATCGGAATATTATCACTTCCCTTATACTTTCCTTTTTCGTGAAATTGGCATGAATTCCGTCGTATTCGAGACAGATGCTTCCGGAACTTATGTAGGATCATCGTACATCTATGCAATTGCCCGTGATTTTGCACGCTTTGGACTACTCTATTTGAATGACGGGAACTGGCTCGGCAAGCAGATATTGCCCGAAGGGTGGGTAAACTACACCACTACTGAAGCCAAAGCTTCCGCTGGAGAGTACGGAGCATATTTTTGTTTGAACCTTTCTGGACAATATCCCGACGCACCTAGAGACACCTACACCTGTGAAGGCCATGACGGTCAATTTATTGTTATAATTCCCTCAAAAGATCTTGTTATCGTTCGTTTGGGCTTTTCTGATAGTGATGAATTTGATCTCAATTTAATGATGAAAAATATATTGGCCGCGTTCCCTGAGTAAATCAGAGAATAGGCTTCGTATTTAAAAATCATATTAATATTTTGTCATCTCGACTAAGTCTCGTCCCATATCGTGGGAGCAAGACGCATGGAGAGATCTCAAATTACTTTTAGTTTGAGATTTCTCGATTTCTCAGTCCGCATACGGACTGATCCACTCGAAATGACATTTAAAGTGAGAAGTATTAGATATATATGGCAAAGAAATTTAAAGTACATTCATCTTTTGAGCCTTCGGGTGATCAGCCCCAAGCAATTAAATCACTTGTAGAAGGAATTCAAAACGGAGACAATTTTCAGACCTTGCTGGGTATCACCGGCAGTGGTAAGACCTATACCATGGCAAAAGTGATCGAGCAAGTGCAACGTCCTACCTTGATCATATCGCACAATAAAACTCTAGCTGCTCAACTTTATGGGGAGTTTAAAGCTTTTTTTCCGGATAATGCGGTTGAATACTTCATCTCATATTACGACTATTACCAGCCCGAAGCTTACATTGCGACCACGGATACTTACATTGAAAAAGATTCCGATATTAATGATGAGATCGAAAAATTACGTTTAAAGACAACTTCTTCACTACTTGGCCGCCGGGATACGATCGTGATCGCTTCAGTATCTTGTATTTTTGGTTTGGGCTCGCCTGAAGATTACGAAAAACAGATCATAGTTTTGCATAAAGGCGATACTATCACCCGTAAAGAGCTTTTTAAACGGCTTGTTTTTATTCATTATTCACGAAATGACATGAGTTTCTCCCGATCAACTTTCCGTGTCCGCGGGGACAGCATAGAGATATATCTTGCCTATGCGGATGATGCCATTCGACTGGAATTCTGGGGTGATGAGATCGAAAAAATAAGCATGATAGAGCCCTTGACGGGTAAAGTCCTCAAAACGCTTGATTTTGCAGTCATCTACCCTGCCCGACATTTCATTACCGATTCCGAAAAAGTTAAATTGGCAATGAATAACATCAAACAGGAACTCAAAGAACGACTTAACGATCTGCGGCAGAACGGGAAACTACTTGAAGCCCAACGTTTGGAGCAACGGACTAATTATGATATAGAAATGATCCAGGAATTGGGTTATTGCTCAGGTATTGAGAATTACAGCCGGCATTTAACGCTTAGACAACCCGGTGAGCGTCCTTTTACGCTTATGGATTTTTTCCCTAAAGATTTTATGACAATTATTGATGAATCTCACGCGACTATTCCTCAAGTACATGCCATGTATAACGGAGATCGCTCACGTAAAAGTGTCTTGGTAGAGTATGGATTCAGACTACCCTCTGCATTTGATAACCGCCCCTTGAAATTCCCTGAATTTGAGAACATGTTAAACCAGACCGTTTTTGTTTCGGCAACACCTTCTAATTATGAAATTGAACAATCCAATGGAGTTGTAGTCGAACAGATCATCCGTCCAACCGGATTACTTGATCCGCATATTGTAGTTCGCCCAACCGATGGTCAAATAGACGATCTGATCAATGAAATACAGATCCGGGTAAAGAAAAAAGAACGAGTACTTGTCACAGCCCTCACAAAACGCGAATCTGAAGATCTGGCGAATTATTTAAAGAA
Organism: Fidelibacterota bacterium; assembly: GCA_030629925.1. Lineage (GTDB taxonomy): Bacteria > Fidelibacterota > Fidelibacteria > Fidelibacterales > Fidelibacteraceae > M50B103. Next base: position 1,777 of record DAOVOB010000144.1, on the reverse strand, counting down.
CATCAATATTCGCGTCAGATACCTTCATTCTGAAATTGACTCACTTGAACGCATCGTTATTCTCCGCGAACTACGTATGGCAGTTTTTGATGTCCTGGTTGGCGTAAACTTGTTGCGAGAAGGCCTTGATCTTCCTGAAGTATCCTTAGTTGCTATTCTTGGAGCAGATAAACAAGGTTTTTTGCGTTCAGAGCGTTCGCTTTTCCAGATAGCCGGTCGTGCATCCCGTAATATTGAAGGTACGGTTATTTTTTACGCGGACAAAATGAGCGCAGCCATGAAAAGTGTAATTGACGAAACAAATAGACGCCGTGACGTTCAACATGAGCATAATCAAAAACAAGGGATCACACCCAAGACTATTTATAAAAGTGAAGCCGAGATCAGAAAGATTACATCCATTGCAGATATGAAGGCAGATTATAAACCGGGTGAAATATATATTAAAAAAGTCAAAAAACTATCCAAATTCGAAGCCCTTGACCTTATAGATCGCCTGACCATCCAGATGCAAGATGCGGCTAAAGAACTTGCATTTGAGAAAGCTGCAGCATTACGTGACGAGATATTAGCAATACGGAAAAATAAATCGTGATTTTTTTTAAAGCATTTTATTGCATTTAGACAAAGTTTTTTATAGCTTTTGTCTTGTTATCGAAATGAATATTTGTATTTGAAATTAGGAGTAAATAATGAAAAAGTTTTTTATGTCTCTTCTATGGGTTCTTTTGTTTGCCGCATTAGGATTTATGTATTTTTATCAAACAACATTTGACGGTCGCTTGGAAGATATGAACGGCCGTGCAAAGAATATCGAAGAAAAATACCAGGGTTATTCAGACGACCTGCATGATTTTGATGTACGCCTTATTGGTCACAGAAAACACATCAATCAGAACAGCCAACGCTTTATTGAACTTAAAGGTGAATTAAGTGATGTTAGAGATCAACATTCAAGTGATATGTTCTACTTGAACACACGTGTTGATTCATTGGGATCTATAGTTGAAGCCAACAAGGCACAACTACGCAGCCGTATTGATGATGTTGACAAAAAGGTTACAAATCTTCGTCGTACAGTTACTCAGAACAACATTCGTGCTACGCAACAAATTCAGAACTTGAGCCGCGAAATTGAAAAACTTCAACTTCAGTTCACAGATCTTGATACCACTGTTGTGAAGAAGAAAGTCAAAAGATAAGATTTGATTGACATTTACATATTAACCGCCCCGAAATTTCGGGGCGGTTTTTTATTTAAGATGTAAAACGCCTGCCGGCCGAAGCCTCGGCGCAGGTTGGTAAAACGTGAGATGCCTCACACAGAGGCACAAAGAAGGCAAAGTCACTAAGTCAATTAAAACAATAAACGTTTATGTCATCTTGAGCGGAGTTCCGATGATAATCGGAACGTAGTCGAAAGATCTATTCATGAGATGATGTTGTTGAAATAATTCAAACCACAGATTACCAGTCTACGAGCTACGCCCGTCAGGCCAAGTGCCTTGCCAGCCGCCCCGATTACCAAGCACAAATCAAGTATTATTTTACTAAAATCGGATTTACAGAGCGATAATTAGGTATGTAAGGTTTACCTGAGTTTATCATAGCACAAATTAACTTTAGAAGTTTATTCCCGACATTATTCATAATAAGAAAATAGCATTTTCCTTCACTTTCTTTACGTGCATAATATGCTTGAAAATCAGGATCGTATTGACACGCATTTTTTGCTGCCAAAAATAGAAGTTTTCTCATAATAGCAGGCCCATATTTA
>DAOVOB010000024.1 GCA_030629925.1 Fidelibacterota bacterium | reverse complement strand
AAACCTGCGGGATTTGAAATAACTGAAGAAATACCATCAAGGGATGTGAGCCCTGTTCCACCCATAGCGATAGACTGCGATGATTTGCCGGCCAAAACAAATGCATCACCATAGTACCCATATTCAGCATAAGATACTGAGAAGATCAAACACAGAATTATAACAATAAGGATCTTTTTCATCTTAGCTTCGCAATTTTTCCTGTTGATTTAACTTTATTATCATCTATAATACCCTCAATAATATAAAAATAGACACCATTTGCAACAGTATTTCCAAATTCATCTTTTCCATACCAGGGTATCTCATGATATCCAATACTATAAAGAGGAAGATCCGTAATCGCATTTTCGCTTACAGACATTGTAAATATTTTCTGTCCGGAAAGAGTAAATATTTTTATTGTCACATCATCAAACTGCTCGGTTAGCTCGTATATAAATGTTGTTTTATTGGTAAATGGATTGGGAAAAGTACCATAATCAATGAGCTCAGATTCGCCCGTATAATCAATCTCGTACACTTCCGTTTCTGCCCGATTCCCGACAAGATCGTGAGCAACTACCTGTAAAGTATGTTTACCGGTTTCCATGTCCAATTTAAAATTAATCCCAAGCTCCCTAATATCTTCTCCTGCAAGAAATGATATGTTTTCTTCGGGTAACTCTTCTCCATCAAGCAATATATCCCAAAAATATGTTAAAGGATTTACGCCATAGTTGTCTTTTAAAATTACTGAAAAATCAGACCGTTCAGATACAAATCCACCCGTTAAAATCTCTCTTGCATTAATATTTAGTTCGATGTCCGGTGCGCTCGTTTCATTGGAATACGCCAAAAGATAATATCCCGGCTTTTGGATGGGGAAATAATATATACTATCAATTTGAACATTTGGTAAAACATAAAATTGATCTAACTCTGCGCTTAAATAACAAATTATTTTACCGTCATCAATTTCTGAAGATATAATAGAGCCTTTTAGATCAATGTTTTCTTCGCTGGAGTTAATATATATAACATTCAATACGGCTTGAGTTGCTCCAAAATTTGACAAATCATAATTTCTATTATAATTATTTATATAGACAGCTCCTTCAAACAGACCGCTTTCTCCAGGAAAAATTTCCTTGAATATGGTTCCGGGAAAATTAGTCGTGTCTTTATTAACATTAATAAAGTGACCGCCTTCTGTCCACAACCATTTATTTTCAATAACTATGTCCATTTTATTATTAGACGTATCCGAATCATTAATTGCAATGGGGTCAATTACAATCTTTAAAGTACTGTTGCCAAAAACCGGCAAGAAATCAAAATAATAGGTGTTGATTTTTTCTGTACCTTGTTCGTATTGGCCATTTACATCAAAAACAGTTGAAACGGTATCTTGAATTGAATACTCTATATTTGGTTCACTAATACTCAGTCTAACTTTTACATATACGCTGGTATCAGCTTGGTTGTATAAGATAAGTTTGCTTTTACCCTCTTCAATTGAATAACCTAAAATTGAAATATCTTGTCCTTTCAATACGTTTGGGGCCAAATAATAATAATCACCTGTTAATATTTCTCCATTTATATACATTACCGGCATAAAATAATTTCCTGAAAAATACGAAATAGGACTAGACGTGTCGCTTTCTGTTGTATAAAAAGATGTTTTGCTGGTATAAATTAATTTTTGTTTTGTCTCAAAACTCCCGCTTTCCACAACATCCATAAAAAGTATATGATAACTTGCATCTAAGGATCTATCGGAATAAACTCGCAAGTTTACTGAGTCGGGGCTTAAAATGGTATCAAATATTATTTGAATTTTTACAGCAGAATCAGCAATTTCAGGCACCCCGGGTAAATATTTTATATTCTCTATAAATGGCGCATTAAATGCAATAGAGGTAGAACTAGTATATGTATTATTTTCATCATCCCAATATGTAAGCTGAATTAAACCATCATAAATATTATCCGGCAAAGACGGTATTATATATTGCGAGTTTCCCTGTGAAAAATTCAAGTCAACTTTTTGTTTAAGGGGGAATTTTCTCTCGTCACCTCGGCTTCCGACTATATCCATTTGACCAGCTATAATATTTGCTTGATCAACCTGTATAGATATCTCATTTCCGGCAGAAACACTTTGAGGAGTGACAGCAACTATTTCTTGACTATTCCGGGGAAAACGAGCTGATGGATCACCCAAAATACACATTTGATAAAATAGTGATTTCCTAAAATATTTATAGATAGTCTGTCCGTCTACCTGATCAATAAAATTGGCATTTCTCCCAAATGTGGAGAAAAAATAATCTGTTAATGCAAACTGGGTCGCCCGGCCATGCGACATGTGGTCCTCAAACATGTGCTGCATAAGTTTTTCATAGAAATAGTAGTTGGAGTTTATCCAGCCATAACCTGTTGACGACAATATCGATACTCCACCGCGCGGGTGCCGTATAAACATCTCGCCTAATGCATTGTTGTTTGAAAATGTATTTGTAAAACAGGTAAGAGAATTTACAATAAATGGTTTACCTGCCTTAAAACGATCAAATGCTTCGTAAGGCAATACATAGTTATCCCAGGTGTACCCCCCTCCGTGCCCTATATAATTCATGCAGAATATTCCATCATTAACAAATTCCACCAAGGTATCGGTTGCATAAATCCCGGCATCAAAATCACCGGTGACCTGTGAATCATAAAGATACAAACGATCTGCTTGAATATAATCAGGGGAAACATTATTTAGATAATTTTGCATTTGACCCTTGAACGTACTTTCGGGTCCTGTTAATAAGGCCATACGATTACTTTGCTTTGGATTTTCCATTAGATCAAATGCAATGATCTTGGTAATAATACTGTCTAATTCGTCTTCGGTAGATATGGGCAATCTACCTAATGCCATTTCCATAACAAAGTCATCATCAATATCCACAAACCAGGGTTCGGTGATAATAGCTCCTCGCGCGCCCGCTGATTGATATTTTATTATTGGGAGTGGGTTTTCCGTTCTGGTATCCCCAATAAGCAATACATATTCAGGGGTCGTGTGCCATGTTGTATACGCCTCTGTTAGAAATGTTTTTATGGCATAGGGACTCTCGTTTCCATAATTATATTCGTCATAAATTCTTTCTGCTTCATAAATAACAGGAGTAAATCCCATGCTTTCTTTATGCGCCACAAGATCGAGTGCTTTTTCATAAAAATCTTTGTGTGTAATAATTATGTAATCACCCTCTTGACTATCTATATAATATTCATTTTCCAGTCTATTCACGTATCGGATCGAATCTATAGCCACTATTCCATAAGAACTTACATCAACTTTTCCAGGTCCGGCAACTTGGTAACTTTCATTACCGCTGCATTGATCTTCAAAATAGATTGAATAGGTGGCTTCCCCGCCTACCGTGTCTTCCGGCACCACATAGTATCCGCGAATCCAATTAGTTTCATTTTTCAGGATTAATACATTTGTTGCAGAAGTCAACCCTTTAACTTGAAACAAATACCTTCCCGGTCCATGTTGTGGAGTAAAAAGCAATCTATTATCATGAACGGTCATATAGCGGTCATATGTAACTTCAAGCCAATCTAACAAAACTTGATCGTCCAAATATTGATTACTTTGAAAACCTTTGACAGATATATCAATTGAATTAGAGCCGTCAATTAAATTCTCATGATTGTACTGCATGTCTTCATTGCTGGATATTTTAGGTACCTGCCCATCCCATTCATCTTCCAGTAGTTGTTGATTATTTACTGATACTAAAATTTGATGATCCATCTCGTCATCAACGGAATATGTTAACCCTTGCATACGCAATGTAAATTCAACGTTATAAGGTGAGTCTAAAACAGGGTCCCATAATTCAAAGGGAAACGTAACACTTCGTCCAACACGAATTGAAGGTGAATAAAACTCATGTTCATATTTATGGGAAAGTTCTTCTTCGTGAAGACGGGCCAATGGTTGATAGTGTTGATTTTTTTCTATGTGTACCGTGCTTCTAAATATTCTATTCTCATTTGGCATAAACTTATCTTGTGAGTCGCTGATCTCACTGTTTTCCTGAATATATCGTAAGCCATCACCCTCGGACCAATTTAATTGGACGACATCATAATCAGAGAAGGGATTAAATTTATAATTACCATATGGATTCTTTAGCTCAGGAATATAAAACTGTACAACATCGTGATATTGGAAAGTTTCTTGTTCCTGCTCATAGGTGCTGGTCACACGACAAGGAATCTCTTCTCCCCACCAAAATAGTTTAATATTATCTGGATGGATATGGCGAATATCAATATCTCGATCAGCTAGGTCCTGGCCGCTTACTTGATACACTCCGGGTTCTTGAATATATAAAGCACAAAATTCATCTGGAAGATCTGCTTTAAGTGATGTTGTTTTTGCCATACTATTTCTTGGCTTTTCCAAATTGGATCTTTTCAAACTTTTGGAACTTGTTGACAAGAGCTGGATGTCTGCTTTTGTTAAACAGCGAATACTCCCATCTTCTTGAGGAATACAAGGTGTTATTTCAACAAGCGTTCCAATTCCGGGAATTTCCTGAAGTCGAACATAATCTGTTAAAGTGCCAATATCAAATCTATCGATTGCTTTGGAATCAATATTGCCATAATCAACCACGATCTCCATGGCGGGCAATATACTTTCTTCTCTGTTCTTTATCTGAAACGCTAACTGATCTGTAGTATTTTGAATTATTGTTGTATATATGGGATAATATCGACCCTGATAATAAAAACTTCCAGAAATGCCGCTGTTGCTTATTTGTCCAGATTTAACAAATTCAGTCAGATCATCATGGCTTATTTCCCATTTATACGAAAATACAGCCGGAGACTCTTCAATATTCCACGTTGCGGAATATAATCCGGAGACCATAACAAACACTAATAACAGAATGCTGCTAGCGGTTCGATAAATATGTGTACAACGATGTTCGCATTTCGTCTTCATTCACATCCCGTTTTAATTTTCCTTGATATGCAATAGATATCTTGCCCCGTTCCTCTGAAACAATAATAACTACTGAATCGCTTTCTTCCGATAAACCCAAACCCGCAAGATGGCGGGTGCCAATCGTTGGATCCAATTCAATATTTTCACTTAATGGCAAAATACATTTTGCCGCTAATATTCTATCCTCATAAATAATGATCGCACCATCATGCAAGGGCGAAGAGGTATTGAAAATTGACAAGATCAGATCATGGTTAATAATAGCATTGACTTTTACACCTCTTTCAACGATCGATTTTAACCCGGCGTCACGAATAACGACTATTAGAGCACCCAAACCGGCTTTCTTTAATTCAAAGGCAGAATGGATGATCTCTTCCGTTTTGCTATTATCAGATTTTGATATCCAACGCAAAAGTGGATTTTGACCAATATATAATAAAATACGTCTTAATTCGGGTTGAAAAAGTATGATAAATAAGATCACCCAAACAGTTGCTAATCTTTCAAATAGCCAGGCAGTAGCGCGAAAATCAAGTAAATGTGCAACAAAGCCAAGGATCGCGATTGCGATCATTCCGTAAAGCATCTGACTGGCGCGTGTATTACGAAACAAAAGATATGCACCGTAAAACACGAGAGCAACAACAATGATATCAATAATATCAAGAAGTGTTACGGAGATAAACCCTATGTTAAATAATTCTACCATATATGCTCTATTATTTTCAGTGCCTGAACCGTTTCAGCCACATCATGTACTCTAACAATATCAGCACCTCGTTGTGCTGCAACACAAGCAATCGCCAATGAACCCGGCAATCGTTGTTCTACTTCGGCATCACAAATGGCACCGATCATTGATTTCCTTGAAGCTCCTATTAATAAGGGGAAACCAAGTTTTGTAAGTTTTTCAAGTTCTCTTAATATACGAGTATTGTCTTCCAGACGCTTGCCAAATCCAATTCCGGGGTCCAGTATAATATTCTCTTCTCTTACGCCTTTTCCTAGGGCAACTTTTGTTTGATCTTTAAAGAAGTCAGTGACCTCAGATATAATATCTTTTGAATCCGGATCAACTTGCATTGTTTTCGGAACACCTTTCATATGCATGATGACCAACTTTGCATTGTAGATTGCCACATGCTCTGCGATCAATGTACTATACTGCAGTCCGGAAACATCATTAATAATATCCGCACCCATTTTTAAAGCCTCAAGTGCCAGTTTGGGTTTGGTAGTATCTATTGATATCTCGACATCATGGGCCAAAAGTATCTCTAAAACCGGTAAAACACGATCCATTTCTTCTTGAAGAGAAACTGACTCAGATCCCGGGCGTGTTGATTCTCCACCAATGTCAATAATATCTGCTCCAGCTTCGACCATTCTTTCAGCTTGAGAAACGGCTTCCGGCACATTGCGGTATAAGCCCCCATCGCTGAAGGAATCAGGAGTAACATTCAATATTCCCATTATCCGGGTTTTTAATAATTTACCCATAACTTATCAAAGAGCTTTATTTTGTTCTTAACTCAATTCCTTTGCCTGTGACAATTTTCTCAAGTTGTACACGGTCTAAAGATTCTTTTTCCAGTAATTCAGCTGCAATCGTTTTTAAGGTTTCAAAATACTCTTTTAAAAGCACTTTTGCATTATCATATGCTGCGCTAATAATTTTTTGAATTTCCTGGTCTATTTTTTGTGCCGTTGCTTCGGAGTAATTTTTGGTTGACCCGAAATCACGTCCAAGGAATATTTCATTAGTTTTACTACCAAAGCTTGCGACGCCAAATGCTTCGCTCATGCCCCATTCGCAAACCATTCTGCGCGCCATATCTGTAGCTCGCTCAATATCATTGCTTGCGCCGGTTGTAATATCTTCATTGGCTAGTTCTTCGGCAACGCGACCACCCATCATAACCTGCAATTGCGCATTAATATATCTTTTAGTGTAATTGTATTTATCCGCCTCCGGCAACATGTGGGTCACACCCAACGCCCTGCCACGAGGAATAATACTAACTTTATGAACCGGATCTGCATCTTTTAGCAGAACTCCAACAAGTGCGTGTCCGGCTTCGTGTATAGCTGTAATCTTTTTATCGCTTTCACTGAGCAACATGGATCTTCTCTCTGTGCCCATCATAACTTTATCTTTAGCTTCTTCAAGGTCAATATTTGAAACTGATTTGTGATTTTTGCGCGCAGCCAGTAAGGCCGCTTCATTTACAAGATTTGCAAGATCGGCTCCCACCATACCCGGTGTACCTTTAGCTAATGTCTTAAGATCAACTTTTGGAGAAAGTTTAATATTCTTTGCATGAACCCTTAGAATACCTTCACGACCAACGGCATCGGGGACATCCACTACGATCTGCCTGTCAAAACGGCCGGGGCGAAGCAAAGCGGAATCTAAAATATCAGGTCGGTTCGTTGCGGCGATCACGATCACGCTTGCATCAGAATTAAAACCATCCATTTGAACCAATAACTGATTTAGGGTTTGTTCTCGCTCATCATGGCCACCACCCAATCCGGCACCTCGCTGACGCCCAACCGCATCGATCTCATCAATAAATACGATAGAGGGTGAATTTTTAAGGGCTTGCTCAAACAATCCGCGAACACGACTTGCGCCAACACCCACGAACATTTCTACAAAATCAGCACCGGAAATACTGTAAAAAGGTACCTCTGCCTCGCCTGCAACAGCTTTAGCAAGTAAGGTTTTACCGGTTCCAGGAGGGCCTAGCAACAGTGCGCCACGTGGGATCTTGCCACCAAGACGTTGAAAACGTTCCGGTGTTTTTAAAAACTCAATGATCTCTTCGAGTTCCTGCTTAGCTTCAACACATCCCGCAACATCTTTAAATGTGATCTTTGAGCTTTCGGGATTGAATTTCTTTGCAGGGTTGGTGTTTCCAAATGAAAACATTCCACCGCCTGATTGCCCGCTCTTGCCTCCAGACATTCTGCGCATTAATATGATCCAAACGGCAATGATCACAATCCAAGGAAGAATATTCATCAGAATATCACCAAAGCCAATGCTTGGTTCATTGAACTCATATTCCAGTCCGGCATCATCCCATTGGTTTAATAATTCTGTGTCCAAATGAAGAATAGTAACGCGATATCGTAAAAACTCTATTTCCTTAGCATTTACATAATCTGTTAGGGGTACTTTGAACTCACCAGAAAGAGTATTGCCTTCAAGAACACCATTTAGGATATTGCCTTCTTGTAGGTATTTGTTGAATTGAGTATAAGTAAGTTTTTTCTCTCCCTGACTACCGGCGGTTCCAAAGACCTGTGCCAGTATCAACATAACAATGACCAAGCCAATCCAGATCAATGGAGTTTTGGGAATCTTTATTGGTCCTTTAAATTCAGGACCGCGGCCACCCGATGGTTTGGGCTTTTTTTTGTTTTCCGGATTCCCGTCAGGGCTATTATAAAAACGGTTGAACATGTAATCTCCTTTATATCCTGTTAATATACGATATCTTTATGAGATTATGTTCCATTTTTTATTGGTTTTTCGGGGAATTCATGGCAAAAATATCCCGCAAACGTCGATATTGTTGTTCTATGTCCAAACCATAGCCTACAACGAATTGGTCCGGAATTTCAAAACCAACATATTCAGGCTCGGTTTCAACCTTTGTAATCTCTTTTTTATAGAGCAATGTTGCAACACGAACAGAGCCGGGATGACTGTTTTCAAAGTGTTTTCGCAGGTAGTTGATTGATAAGCCCGTGTCAACAATATCTTCTACAAGAATGAGGTCGCGGTCTGTAATATCGGCACTTATATCTTTGATCAAACGAATGGTTCCGGTGGAACCTGTTTTTTGATAAGAAGATATTTTAATAAAATCCATTTCCGCCTCAATGCTCATTGCTCTTAAAAGATCGGCCATAAAATAAAAACTACCGTTTAAAACCCCAATAATGATCGGAGGTTTTTTCTTCTTCTTGTAATCTGCCGATATCTTCCGTGCAAGATACTTGATGCGATCTTGAATATCTTCCTCAGAGATCAACAGGTCCAATACTTCCCCGTCAAAAAAACCGCCGTAATCAAGGGTTAACGTTTTCTTTATCATTTTCCCGCTCCATGTTTGTATGTGATCATTACTAATTTATCTTCGTTAATATTAACAATATATCTATCTGAACGCTTAACTTTCGGGATCCAAAGAATATCTTCACCCAAAGTAAGAACAAGTTGTTGTCCCTTATCTGCAATATTCACTTTTTCGTCTTTAAGAATATCACTGAGCTTTTTAGTGTACCCTGACCCGTAAATCCTCATTGTGTCCCCGGATTTCCAGGTCCTTAATTGTAATTTCCGATCCAATATTTCTTTAGAGAATAGCGCTACATCATTATTGCTTATCAAGGATTTGGGCATATCAACTATTTTTATTTCGAGTTTGTTCTCGCTTTCCGGAATCTGAATTATACCTTCTTTACATAAAAACATTAAGTTCACTCTCATAAATTCATCTAATTTACAAATAATATGTTCGCGATCTTTTATTAATTTATGTCCCAATAATTCTATTGAATTGCCCATGTCTGATGATAGAATAAAAGTATTTATCTGAATAAGCTGCTTTTCTGAAATATGTCTAGAAACAAACAGGTTATTCTTGAACATGTTTTTAAGAATCTGTTTCTGTATCAAAAGCGGTAATCCCTGATATTCTTTAATGGAAAGTTTTACTTCATCGCTCGAAACACTAAGAACCTGCTCAATTTCAATTTTAGCGTAGTGGTCAATTACCTGCGCCGCTTCGTTCATAGCTAAACCTGAATCTGCCAAGGCTTTTTCACAAAGAGGAAAACCTGTTTTTTTCAATACTGGTATTATTGAATGCCGTATCTTGTTCCTTGCGAATTTTTCATCTGCATTGCTATGATCTTCATAATATTTGAATTCCCGCTCTCTGGGGTAATTTTCAATTTCTTTACGCAAAAAAGGCAAGAACGGTCGTTTAATAAAATCTCGCGATTCCGGAATACCACTGAGCCCCCTGATGCCCGCTCCGGTCAACATGCGGTACAAAACAGTTTCCGCCTGATCGTTGGCATGATGAGCAGTACAAATAGCATTGCACCGTAGATCTTTCATCCATTTTGAAAAGACCCTATATCGGACATCCCGTGCCAGCGATTCAATACTGGGGTTTTGTGTGCTGTCTGTAGCATATCCATCTATAACTTCATTTTTATTAAGGTCAACTTTTTCTTCTACATATTGTAAATTGTTT
>DAOVOB010000161.1 GCA_030629925.1 Fidelibacterota bacterium | reverse complement strand
TAAGCAGTTAAAGTCCCACTTCTTGTGCAAAGTGAATCCGGCATATTTTCATAATCATAGTATGTAGTATCATGCCAGGCAGATAAAAGACTATCAGTTGATTCGCTGTAATACCAGCGTTTCCCGTACCCTTTTTGAGGGTGTTCATAGTAGTTCATTAACTGTCCCATTGCAACAGCAACACACCCCACATATGCTTTTTTATGAGAATATTCCGGTATAACAAAATAAGGGAATTTATCATTATAATAAGGTGATTGACTCCATGTTGATGAGATCAGGGGCTCCACGGCAGAGCTAACGGAAGATTTACTTAAGATTCCAGCCTCCGCACGATCCCAATCCGGGTGGGGAATACGCTCATCAGACTTCAGGAATTCAATTTCTTTATCATATTGCTCACAAAAATTATTGAATGCCGGATTTTCCTGATCAACCGGTGCATTCTCCGAATAGGCAAGAATTGCGGGGAAACCATCATCGGCTGAGCTAAGTATAAAGCCACCATTCCTAAACGTACTAAGATAGAGATGATCGCTAAGTTGTTCACAAGTCGCAAGAGTCTTTTGCGGAAACATGTTCGTTGCTACAGCTTGGGCTTGTTCGATATCCACAGGTTTCGCGAATATAAATGATAAAATTCCAAAGAGGCAGAGAATACGCTTAAAAGTCTTCATAATTAAAGTCCCGTTTTAGTTGAATAAGTTAAGACTTCACAGCTAAAAAGACAAATAAGAAGAAACAAGAATCAAAATCCAAGAATCAAGATGAATATTTTTTCTTTTGGTGAGAAAATGTATATTGCGACATGTATAAAAACATTACATGCAAATCAGCGCTGAATAAACTCAATAGCAATTATTTGCCGTATAATTGGGATTTAAACGTATATCGCGGCTGTTCACATCATTGCCAATATTGTTATGCGCTTTATTCTCATAATTATTTAAATATGGGCGATTTTTTTGGAGATATTCTTATCAAAGAAAATATTGTGGAGGCTTTAGAAGTCCAACTAAAAAAGAAAAGCTGGAAAAGGGAAGTGATAAATTTAGGCGGTGTTACCGACAGCTATCAGCCCATAGAAAAAAAGACCAAACTTTTCCCCGAAATATTAAAGTTATTGATCAAATATCGCACACCGGTTTCCATATCAACAAAATCAGATCTACTGTTAAGAGACAAGGAATTGTTTCTTGACCTTGCCGAGGTAGCTGGAGCAAGTGTTGGCATCTCAGTCACAACATTCGACGAAGAACTTCGAAAAAAGATAGAGCCCGGGTCATCTCCAACTAAAAACAGATTTGAAGTACTAAGGGTTTTCAAGGGAACTAGAGTTAGGACCGGAGTTCTTGCTATGCCAATTCTGCCATATTTAACAGACAACAAAGAAAATCTTGAGCGTATCTTTAGTTCAGCTCAGGAAGTAGGTGCTTCATTTATCATAACCGGCTTACTGAATTTGCGCGGTCCGACAAGGGGGCATTTTTTAAATTTTATAAGAAATACTTTTCCCGAACTATATGAGGGTTATGTTAATTATTATACAGGAAAAGTGGACAAGAAAGCATATAGAGAAAAGCTATATGGCACAATTTCACAATTAAGAAAACAGTACCCTCTACCCCCGTATCAATATCGCAAAATTAGAGATCCGGAACAATTAGTGCTGTTCTAACGGCTCGGTTTCACATTATATTATAAGCAAAGGTGAATAAATGAAAAACAGATGCAAATGGTGTGGAAAAGATTCTATATACATTGCTTACCATGACGATGAATGGGGTGTGCCCCTTCACGATGACCGCCTTTTGTTCGAATTTTTGATTTTAGAGGGAGCCCAGGCGGGATTGAGTTGGATAACGATCTTAAAAAAACGAGAGAACTACAAGAAGGCTTTTCATGATTTTGATTGTGAAATAATTGCAAATTATTCGGAAGATGATGTAGATCGACTATTGGCCGATCCCGGTATTGTGCGTAATCGACTAAAAATAAACTCTGCAATTAGAAATGCAAAAGCTGTTATAAAAATCAAAGAAGAGTTTGGTTCATTGAATACATATTTTTGGAGCTTTGTAAATGGAGCCCCAATACAAAATGCTAGGAAATCCATGGCAGAACTTCCCGCTAAAACTGAATTGTCCGACACGATAAGCAAGGATCTCAAGAAGCGCGGGCTAAATTTTGTCGGCTCAACAATAATTTATGCTTTTATGCAGGCGGTCGGCATGGTAAATGACCATATCACTGATTGTTTTCGATATGAGGAAATTAAAAAGCTTTAGTATGATAGAATCACTTTCCATTCAACAAGCTAGAAAACCAGTGCTTCTGTCGCAGAGATTACCCGCGACCAAACAAAGCGGCAATGCCCTTTCTTCTACTTTGTCTGCTCTTGAACTTCTTGGTAAACCACTGTCTCGCAATAAGCTTAAAATTCTTTCTCCATTTGATAATCTACTTATCCAGCGCAAGCGCATGTTGGCATTGTTTGACTATGACTATCAAATTGAATGCTATGTGCCGGAAGCAAAACGCCGCCACGGATATTTTTCGTTGCCAATTTTATGGGATGGAAAACTACTTGCACGAATGGACTGCAAAGTAGATAGGAAAAACTCAATGTTGCATATTCTTCATTTGGTGCTTGAGCCGGGCCTTATAAAAACAGAAGCTTTTTCCTTAGCCTTTTCCAAAGAAATTTCCAACTTTATGTTATTTAATGATTGCAACAGGGTTGTTTTACACAAAGTCACGCCGGAAAATGTTCAAGACATCATCAATATCGGTTTGGAAATATAGATATTTACACCCACGGGCACGAGGGTCCGCCGTTCAAAATAATTGTCAATTGATAATTATTAATTAAATTGTCCTTTGTCAATTGTCCTTTGTCAATTGTTATGATTTGTTTATATTCCATGCAGTAATGTTTAAATAATGGAGGGAAACATGAAAAACACATTGCGTATTTTACTTGTATTGACAATCTTGCTAACGGCTTTTGCACAAGCTGATGATTTCGTAAAAACCGGAATTAATGTAGGCCCCTTGCCTTCAGTAGCATATAACTCAGATACCGGTTTTCAGTATGGATTACTCGCCAATATCTTTTTCTATGGTGATGGCGCTATTTATCCGGATTACTATCACAATCTGTATGTTGAATGGAATCAAACGACCAAAGGTGCCGGATTGGCACAGGTTACCTATGATTCAAAATATTTGATCCCTGGTGTTCGCGTAACGGCCGACTTGAGCGCAGTTACAAAAAACGCATGGGGCTTTTATGGCTTTAATGGCGCCGAATCAAAATATAATTCAGCTTGGGTTGACAGAGATGACACCGAATATAAAAATGCGCTGTATTATGCCATGAAGCGAAATCAACTTCGCTTTACCGCTAATTTCCAAGGAAACATTACCGATAATAGTTTCCGCTGGTTGGGTGGTTTGGGAATTATGAACTTCACCGTAGGTTCTGCTTCTACAACACGCGCATGGGATACTACAGCAGTTGTCCAATCTACGCTTTATGACGATCTTGTCACATGGGGTGCTATTACCCCGGGAGAATCTGACGGTGGTTTAGTAACTTACTTGAAAGGTGGAATCGTTTACGATACTCGAGATAACGAAGCTTGCCCGATGAGCGGTCTTTGGGAAGAATTGGTTATGACATATGCCCCCGGCTTTATTGGTAATGAAAGTGGATGGTTGCAATTGACCGCTATTCACAGACAATACTTTACTCTCGTTCCCGACAAACTATCTTTGACTTATCGTTTAGGTTATCAGGGAATTCTCGCCGGCAGTCAACCATTCTACCTACAGGGAAACCTTGCAAACTCAAGATCTAATGTTGATGGACTTGGCGGTAGTAAAACCGTTCGCGGTATTATGGGTTCTCGCCTTGTTGGTGATGGCTATGTTTATGCGAACCTGGAAGCCCGCTGGAAGATCGTAAGATTCAACTGGATCGGTCAGAGCTGGTACTTTGGTATTAATCCTTTTGTTGATGCCGGTATGGTTGTTCAGCCATATGATTATGATAAAACAGGAATTCCGACAGGCGCATCTGCTGACTACCTGACAGGAAATAATGAAACAGTTA
>DAOVOB010000205.1 GCA_030629925.1 Fidelibacterota bacterium | reverse complement strand
CCATCAAACTTAAATTTTGTACTGAAATTGGTAATTGCCATGCCAAGTTTAATACCAAGAATTCCCGTATCAAATTGTGAACCGATATCAAAGCCAAAAGTACTTGCCGTTTCACGCCAAATCGTTTCATTGACAAACTTAGCCGTGCCACCTACGCTCAGGCGGTCCGTCAGTTTCCGGGCATATGACATACCAATTGCAAGATCACTGACCGAAAAGAACTCTCCTGAACCCTCAGGGAAATCCAAAGTTGTGACTTCCATCTCACCGGAATTCAAATACGTAACATGAACACCAAAGTAGTCAGATCGGCCAATTTGAGTTCCAAATGCAACATACCCATGCTGGATTCCGGCATAAAGGGATGTATACGTTCCATAAAACGACTGTTGGCTAATCTTTGCCAAACCGGCAGGATTCCAGAACAGAGCGGACATATCATCCACACCGGCCACATAGGCACCACCAAGTGCCGCTGCTTTTGCGCCTACTTCCAATTTCAAGAATTGAGCGGCATGAGTTCCAACTTTGGAAATGTCCGCGGGAATGTCAATTCCCTGGGCAAATCCAATTCCTGCAAACAGCAGTGCCAAACCTATAATTAATGAACGCTTCATTTTATTCATCTGCGCTCTCCTTATCGAATAATGGCAAATTTGCCAATGTGTTTTCTACCATCAGAAAGTTCGACAGCGAAGACATAAAGTCCCGGTGCAACTTCTTGGCGATTGATCGTTGTCAGATCCCATGCTTCAGAGTCATCATAGGGATTATTGTGCTCTACCATATTTACGAATTCACCGGTTAAGGTAAATATCTTGATCGTACATTCCGTTGGAAGATTGGTAAATAAAAGCTTTTTGGTATATTGACTCTGTTCCCATTGTGCAGAAACAAGATAGGGATTGGGAACTACTTTAATAGCTTTCAGATCATCTTCCGTTAGATTTACTTCTTCACTGAAATCAGCTGCTGTAAACCTAAATTCATCACCATCTTCAAAAGGTTTGTGTGTTCGGAAGTACAAGGTGTCACCTGGAGTAAAGGGGTAACCTGTCGGAGCAAGCAATAAGGTGTCCCATGTAAATTCAAACGACCATGTAGCCATGGACATGGCTTCAGGATATCCCGGCACGCCCGATTCAAAGAAAATTATTTCATCCAAATAATTGAGAGTATCGTCTTTTGAGATCGCTTCTTCCTTGATCCAAATGGAAACTCTTTCACCACCGGGTAAACGTATCGCTTTAAATGGAACAGGACCGGCAAAGGCAGGAATGGGAACATTCCAATAAGCCGTATCTAATATTTCATCAGCTGCTCCGAAAATAATCGCATAATCCGAGGCAGTCGGATAAGGCAAGGTGGAGCGGGGTTCTGTCGTGATATATTTTTGACCGGATGCCCATGAAATTGAATCAACTGCTGCTATTTCAATATTGTCAAATACAACCTGAAGACCATCAAATATTGGACGATAATTTGTGACAACATTGGGGTCTATATCATTGTTGGCCAATTCACTTACCAATGTATCATTCTCGGTCATATCGATCACAGTATATTTAGGATCTTTAACTTTGGGACCATTTACAGCAGGACTTGCAGAGATCGTGATCTTATATTCATGATCTGTTACATTTCCAGGTTCCGCTATTCTGATCAATGTCTTGGTGTTTCCAATAGTGTTATCGCTGGGAATAAGATCAATGTGTGCCTTGATATCGATAGAATAGCGCGATGGTGTGATCCTTACAAATTGCGGAGAAAGAGGTGTTGTCCCTTTGGGGTTTTCCAAACTTTCCAAGGCATAAGCTGACCACTGATCATCCACATTGGTTGCTGACCAAGTGGTGTCGTATCTGATCACTTCATAGGTCAATCCCGAAGAGTCATCTACAATTTCTTCACTGTATATTTCAATTGTGTAACCGGGTTCAATACCAATATCATAAGCCGTTACAGCGTAAGTATATTCTTTACCGATCTGAACATCTTCATCAAGATATTCATGTTGTAGACCGTTATCTGTACCAAGGCTCATCCATGGCGCTACAGGATCAGGACCGGAAACACCGCGACTATATCGGGCCATATCTTCATCAAATGTTAAATCATATTGGGCTAGAGGTTCAAAACCGACTTGTGTTTGATTTACATCATAGATCGGGTCGCCCCAGCTCTGACCGCCATCGGTAGATTTATAAAGACGATATCCTTCAAAATCTGCATAGCCGGTAACGATATCTTCAGAACTTTCGGCTGCATCATCCCAAACAATACGAACCGCCATTTTCTCTTTAATAGGATCCCATTCACTGACAGCAGAAACCGTAGGTGCCTGCGGTGCAGAGAAACCCTGATAGCGAAGATCGTACATGATCTGTGCCATATTTGCATTACGATTCAGATCCGGTATGTTTTCCCCCATGATCACAGCAAAGGAGAACATGGCAGTATCGCCAACTGAAAAATCAAATGGACCTGCAGACATCATACAAACACAGTCAAGGCCATCGGGAAATTGTGTTCGAAGACCCTCCATACTATCATAATGCGGATTTAGTTTTCCACCGTCATCGGGGTGAAAAAACCACACATCTTCTCTTTCTGTTAAACTAGTCGTATCACCAGCCATCAATTGATACATCAATTCTTCTTTTTTAGGTGATTCGGGTTGTGTCCCGTTACCAATAAACGGTCCGCCCGAACCTTCTTTGTCCGTAACACCGGGTCTATTATACCAATCAAACCAATGCCAGTCTGTTAGTCCAAGTTTTTCACCCGGTGCAATATAGGTGGTTTCGTCCATCCAAACCGTATCGCTGGCTTGAGGTGTATCAAGTAGTTTAACGGCAGCATAGGCATCTACATCGTAGGCACCCGAACATTCTTTTTGATCAAGATCATAGATATAAGCATAATCGTAGGTGCTGTTATAGCCCATCATATCACCATCATTGGTGTTACATGGCCTATATCCGCCACTGTAAAAAGAAGAAAACATATCTGCGTCAAAATAGAAACCGCAGTATGCACCCTTATAATCATAACCCGCACCACCATTTAAACCGTATTTATCACTTTCATTCACCACTTTCATGGTAACGAACATAATGTCTTCGGCATAAGCACGACCATAAGAATGGACGGTTGCGTAAACATGAGTTCCGGTAGGATACCCATTATATGCGGAAACCGGTTCGCGATCGGCAAATTTATCGTCAAATTCAAGATAAATATCGACATCAGATGTAAAACGACCTTCAACCTCTTCGCCATAAGTTGGTGAAGAGGGAT
>DAOVOB010000002.1 GCA_030629925.1 Fidelibacterota bacterium | reverse complement strand
GATGAATAGAGCCAGATGATGATCTTTAACTCCCATCGCGCTCATAGCACGAGGTGTTTCATGATTCTCGGCATAATGCAGTATCTTAGCATTATTTGGATATTTACGAATTTCTTCAGCCAGTGTCTTTCCGATCAAACTTGCATTTGCTCTGCCGTCTGAAATGTCCCGGAATGCTTCATAAAGGGCATCGCCATTGACTGCATCCAATCCAAAAAGTAAATGTTCGGCCTGTGACCCGTCTGATAGCAGAAAAGGTTCTTGACCTGCATCGGTAAAATGGTCCCTGAACTCCTGAAAGACTTCGGCATCTACATTTTTACTACCGGTCAGCCTAAAAGCATCGACACCTTGTTCCAACCAGAAATCAAGATAGGATTCCATTCTTCCGCGAAGGGACGAATTATTCATATCAAAAGCAAAAACATCTTTATTTTTATAGCCTACAGGCTGGATCATCTTGCCCCGATCGTCTTTTTGATAATAAGCGGGGTAATCTCGAACCCAGGAATGATCCACAGCGGAGTATGTAATAGGCGCATCAAGCATGAGTTTGATGTGATTACGGTGCAACATGGAACGCAAAGATGAAAATTGAGTCATAGAGCCGTAGCGGGAGTTGGTGGTAAAATAATCACGGACAGCATAAGGGGAACCCTGTGAACCCACTTTTTGACTATTTCCGATCGGATGCATAGGCATGAGCCATACCATATTAATACCCAGTTGATTTAGCCGGGATGTCATGTTTTGCATGCCGGTAAAATTTCCACCGGAGAGATGACGAGTAAAAGCTTCATAGATAATAAGATTGTGTGTGTAGCTTGGACTTTCATGATATAATGGCATGGAATGATAATCTAAATTTTTATCTACCAGGCGAGTGTTGCCCCTGCTTTTTTCAATATGCAATTCATGAATTCCAAATGACTTTTCAACATATTCATTACGGATCACCAGGTTATTATAATCATTTTCCAGTAGAAAAGGAGTAATATCCAGAACATAGCTTTCAGTATAATTTACTTGATCGAGTAAAGTCCCGTTCAACCAGATCAAGGATGGACTTGCAACGGTATTGCATGAAAGATAATAACAAGAAGTACTGTCGAGTTCACCGACTCTAAAGCGCTGTTTGTGCCAGCGGTAACGAGCATTGGGCATTTGCCAGTCATCCCAGGTAGAGCCCGAGAAATTTGTACTTGGGAACTCATTATACCAGGTATTGGTGATCCCCTCAGCATCTTCATCATAAATGGTGATCCATTTGTCGGTGAGCACAGGTGGATCGGGGATGATCTTTTCTGAGCATGAGAAGAGAAGTAGTATCGCTGTTAGAAATAATATAATAGTAAATTTAAATTTCATCGAAATCCCTATAAGTTCATTAGAAGATGTTGAAAAGTTGAAGTGTTGAAGTGTTGACCTAAACTTCTAAACCCTTAAACTCATAAACTTTCATATCCAAAATATCAATTAAAAGCTAAAAAAATGGTATCATGTCAATGTGATAATAAAATACATGTAATGACATTCAATTCTTGTAAAAATAGATAAAAAATACGAAATTCAAAACGCTTATGAAATATAATGAAAGAATCTATGAATAAATTATTTATCATTGATGGAATGGCCATCGCTTACCGGGCACATTTTGCCCTGATCCGGAATCCTCTCGTCACTTCAGATGGACGGCATATTTCTGCCACATATGGATTTTTAAACGCTTTATTGAAAATCGTGAGAGATGAATCTCCCGATTATCTTGCCGTCGCCTTTGATTCCAAAGAAAAGACTTTTCGACATAAAAAATATCCCGATTATAAAGCAACTCGAGAAAAAATGCCCTTTGAGATGCGTCCTCAAATACAATGGATCAAGGATATTCTCTCAGCCATGAATATTCCCATCATCGAGATGCCTGGATTTGAGGCAGATGATATCATTGGAACTTTGGCACGTCGTGCTGAATCAGAAAAGATCGATACTTACATGGTATCGGGCGATAAAGATTTCATGCAATTGGTGAATGATCATATTTTCCTCTATGCACCTGCGACCGGTAAACGACCGCTGACCATTTACGATAAAGCCGGTGTAAAAGAAAAATGGGGTGTACCGCCTGAAAATATTATTGATCTTTTGGGATTGATGGGCGACAGCTCAGATAATATTCCGGGAGTAAAAGGTGTGGGAGAGAAGACCGCCGTCAAGTATTTACAAAAATATGGTTCGATGGATGCCCTTCTTGAAGCCGCACCTGATATGTCGAACGAGAAACAGCGCGATAAACTGCTGGAAGAGGCCGATATGGCCCGTCTAAGCCGCGAACTTGCCACGATAGACGTCAATGTTCCCATGAAGCTGGAATGGCGCGATATGCGGGCGGATAGCGATTTCGACCGTGAAGAACTTATTAAGCAATTAAAAGATTTAGAGCTGTATAAATTTATTAGAGATCTTCGACTTGAAAGCGAAATCGCTGATGAGGAGAGTATCGACAGTCGACAGTCGACGGTCGAGACGAATGCAAAGCAGAATTATATTTGCTGTGATACGCCTGAGAAAGTCAAAGATCTTGCCGTAAAGCTTGAAAAACAGTCTGTGTTCGCGTTTGATACGGAAACAGATGGACTTGATCCCGTGACGGCACCTCTAGTTGGATTGTCTTTTGCCTTTACTCCTTGGGAAGCTTACTATATTCCATACACGACAGAACATCTTGATATATTAAAACCGGTTCTTGCGGATGAAAATATTCTAAAGATCGGTCAGCACATCAAATTCGATATGATCGTTCTTCAGCAACACGGCGCAAGAGTTGCCGGTAAATTATTTGATACCATGCTGGCTGCTTATTTACTGAATCCCGATAATAATTCATATAAACTCGATCTTTTATCGGATCGTTTTCTTCATTATCATATGCAGCCCATCACCGAATTGATCGGTCAGAAAAAAAGCCAGCAGATCCCTATGTCTGAAGTTGATCTGGATAAGATCACCTTTTACGCTGCTGAAGATGCTGATATTACTTTTCAGCTTTACGGCGTATTTATCAGAAAGCTTGAAGAAGCATCGCTTCTAAAAGTTATGGAAGATATCGAAGTGCCTCTGGTTCCGGTCCTACTGGATATGGAAATGGATGGCGTATACCTTGATGTTCCGTTTTTAAAGATCATGAGCAGAAATATCGGACAAAAAATGACCCGTGCCATGGAAGAGATATTTGATTTGGCGGGCGGTGTCTTTAATATTAATTCCCCAAAGCAATTGGGACTCATTTTATTTAAGAAACTGGGACTTCCACCGGTTAAAAAAACTAAAACGGGCTATTCTACCGATGTTACCGTACTTGAGAAGTTGAAAAACAAGCATCCTTTACCGGAGAAGATCCTGGAATTCAGATCGCTGACAAAATTACGTTCCACTTATGTGGATGCTATGCCGGCCTTGATTAATCCAAAGACTCAGCGTGTGCACGGTTCTTTTAATCAGACAGTTGCCGCGACCGGAAGATTATCGTCTTCAAATCCGAATTTCCAGAATATTCCCATTCGAACTGAAATGGGACGCGAGATACGTAAGGCATTTTGTGCTCAAGAAAAGGATCATTTTATTCTGGCAGCAGATTATTCTCAGGTTGAATTGCGTATTATGGCGCATTTATCCGAGGATCCCAATCTGGTTGCCGCATTTAAAGAAGATGCTGATATCCATACTCACACTGCCGCGACGGTTTTTTCTGTGAAACAGGAAGATGTTACATCCGATATGCGTCGCACGGCAAAGGTCATTAATTTTGGAATTATGTATGGAGCCGGCGCGCATCGCATTTCTCAGGAATTGAATATATCTCACGGTGAGGCAGGTGCGATCATCAAAGCTTATTTTGAGCGTTATACGGGCGTAAGGGAGTATATAGATAAAACCATTGCCGAATGCAAAGAACGTGGTTATGTGGAAACAACTTACGGACGGAAACGCCCCATCCTTGATATCAACAGCGAAAACGGTAATTTACAGCAAGCGGCAAAACGCGCCGCGATCAATATGCCGGTACAAGGAACGGCTGCAGATATTATCAAGATCGCAATGATCCATATGCGTGATTGGATGATAAAAGAAAAATTAAGATCCAAAATGATCCTGCAAGTCCACGATGAACTGGTCTTTGAAGTTCATCCCGATGAACTTGAATTATTCAAAAAACAGGTTCCTGCCATTATGGAGTCTGCCGCCGAACTCATCGTTCCACTCAAAGTTGATGTTGGCGTGGGGAAGAATTGGTACGAAGCTCACTAGCGCTTCGCAAGGCAAAAGGCAAAAGTATAAAGGCAAAAGAGGTCATAAATCCTTTAAATAGTCATCCTGAACCCCGACGAATGGAGGGGTTGAACATAAATAGCCCGGCATGCAATGCCGGGATTTTAGTATCATAGAAAAATACAACCCCGAACAAGGTTGAGGGGTTGAACAATTTATAACGCTCGAAGAAAGGACCAAACCGTAAACCGTAAGACGTAAAAGGTAAGTAGTATTTCGTCATCCTGAACCCCGAAGCTTCGGGGCCAGTGGATATTTTGTTCAGCCCCGTAGGGGCCCCTTTGGGGGACCTCTCTGACAATTCGATTTTCAAAAATACTAATGAATAATATAATTGTATATTGCGTGTCAATCTTTTGCATAAGGTAATGCTTACGTAAGACATAAAATCGCTCAAATCATTCGTCTATTCAAATACAAAATAACACGTCATCCCGAACTTGTTTCGGGATCTCTCTGTCAATGCAGTTTTCAGAAATATTAACGAAAACAATAATTATTTATTTCAGATCAATCTTTCGTGAATCTTAACGCTCGCGGAGGTCTCACTACGTGACCCTTTCGGGGCTGAAACAAGTTCAGGATGACCCGCGAGCGTATCATATCAATTAATCCATCATCCCTAATTCATCATTCATAATCCTTTGCATTAAAAAGATTTATCCATAAATTTACAACTGATATGAAAATCATAGAGGTATTATAAACGTGTCTCAAATAAAAACAGATTATCTGGTTATCGGATCCGGGATCGCCGGTCTGATTTTTGCATTGAAAGTGGCTGAATTCGGTGAGGTAAGTCTTATTACCAAATCTTCTTTAGATAATACAAATACGGTATTGGCTCAGGGCGGTGTTGCCGCCGTGATCACAGATGATGACGATACGGAAAATCACGTTAAAGATACACTTGTAGCCGGTGCCGGTCTTTGTCATAAAGATGCCGTTGATGTCTTGGTCAATGAAGCATCTCGTCGAATACAAGAATTGCTCGATCTGGGCGTTAAATTTGATGCAAAAGAAGATGGAAGTTTCGATCTGGCACGTGAAGGTGGGCACAGCCATCATCGGGTCTTGCATGTTGCGGATGAAACAGGTAGAAATATCCAGGAGATCCTGATCAAAAGGGTCAAGGCTCATCCAAATATCCATATTTACGAGCAGCATATGGCCGTTGAACTTATCACAGACCATCATGTTCTTTCCAATTTACAGTCCGCATTCAATATTTGTTTTGGAGCCTATGTGCTCAATGAAAAAAGTGGAGAAGTTAATATTTTTCATGCCGATTATACCATGCTCGCCACGGGTGGAGCATCAAGAGTATATCAGCATACGACTAATCCTCAGATTGCCACGGGTGATGGTATTGCCATGGCTTATCGTGCCGGTGTGCGTATAGCGGACATGGAGTTCATACAATTTCATCCTACCTCTCTCTACGAACCGGGTGCCGAACCTTTTTTGATCTCCGAAACTTGTCGCGGATTTGGTGGTATTCTTCGCAACAGTGCCGGTGAGTGCTTTATGGAGAATTATGACGATCGTCTTGAACTAGCGCCAAGGGATATCGTAGCACGAGCTATAGATGCCGAATGTAAATCTCGCGGCGAATCGTGTGCATATCTTGATATGACGCATTTACCCGCAAATAAAGTTTTAGCTCATTTTCCGAATATCGCGTCGCATTGCAAAGAACGATTAAAAATTGATATCACCAAAGAATGGATCCCGGTCGTGCCGGCGGCCCATTATGTCTGCGGCGGTGTCATGACCAATCTCAAGGGCCAGACCTCCATGCACAATTTGTTTGCAGCAGGGGAGACGGCTCATACCGGTGTTCATGGTGCTAATCGTTTGGCAAGTAACAGTTTGCTTGAAGGACTGGTATTTTCACATCGTGCGGCCAAACGGGTCATCGAAAAGAAACGCAATACGCTCAATAACGTATCAATTCCCGAATGGGATGATACGGAAGTGACCAACGAACAGGAATGGGGACTGATCCGTAATAATCGCAGTGAATTGCAGACCATTATGTGGGATTATGTCGGAATCGTGCGTTCTACCGTTCAATTGAATCGTGCCATTACTCGAATGACTACGCTTTATGAAGAGATAGAAGAGTATTACAAACGAACCCGGGTTTCATTGGACCTATTGGAACTAAGAAATCTATCTGCCGTTGCCTATTTAATCGTCCGTTCTGCTCTTAGACGCAACGAAAGTCGGGGCTTGCACTTTATGACCGATTATCCCGACAAGGACGATAAGTACTTAAAAGACACCATTATTTAAGGAGTGTACATGAAAAAGATCATTTGGCTTCTTTTCATTGTAAGCCTTATCATATTTTCTGCCTGCGCGCAAGTTCAGCCTCTACAAATCACAGGATCAGGAGTGGCAGAGGACGATAATACCATGCTCACTCAGGAGCAAATTGTTGAAGGTCTCAATACATTTTCTTTTGATCTATATCACAATTTAACAGCCGGCACACTTAAGAACACTTTTTATTCACCTTTGAGTATTTCTTCAGCTTTAGCCATGACCTATGCCGGTGCAAAAGGTGAAACAGCCCAACAAATGCAGTCAACGCTTCATTATGGTCCTCAAGTTGACCTTTTTCATTCACAATATGGTGCAATGATCGATTCCTTGAGTTCAAAAAAAGGTCAGGACTTTAAAACACATATAGCAAATGCAATTTGGGTTCAAGATCAATACAAACTCAAGAATTTTTATATAGAAACCGTAAAAAAAGATTACAATAGTGAAATTCGCAGCTTGGATTTTGTCAATAGGCCTGAAGCCTCCCGAGATACGATCAATTATTGGGTGGAGAAGAAAACAGCCGGTCGTATTCAGGATCTGATCCCAGCCGGAGTAATCGATGATATGACACGCTTGATCCTGACAAATGCCGTTTATTTTAATGCCGAATGGGCAAATAAATTCAATAAAGAACTGACGAACAAGGATGAATTTTATTGCCTGGATAATACAATCATTAAAACCGAAATGATGTATCAACGTCATCATCATCCAATCTCTCAAACTGAAGATTATACCATATTGGAAATTCCTTATAAAGGCTATGAATACAGTATGCTGATTATTTTACCTAATGAAAAAGCCGGTTTGACTAGCCTAAGTAAAACTCTCTCTGCGAAAGACATTATAGCGCATGATAAAAGCAAAAAGCGTGAAGATATTCTGGTATATTTCCCCAAATTCAAACTTGAGACAAATTATGAGCTCAACAAGTCTCTATCTGCAATGGGAATGCCTTTAGCCTTTAGTAGTGATGCGGATTTCAGTAATATGACAGGTGGAAAAGATCTCATGATCTCTTCCGTTATTCATAAAGCCTTTATTGATGTAGATGAAGATAAAACCGAAGCAGCCGCCGCAACAGCGATTACAATGAAATTGACCTCAATGGCCCCTGTACAAAAAGCACCCCTTGAATTTCGTGCAGATCATCCTTTTATGTTTATCATTCGAAGTAAAAATGATAACGCCATATTGTTTATGGGACAACTTACTAACCCGGAAAGTAAATGAAATATATCATAGCCGCCATTCGTACTTTAATCTTTTTCGTTTTTACACTAATAATGGTAATAGCTGAGAATATCTCCTATTATGTTCTGAGTATTTTTGGCAAACAATTTTCTGTACGGATCAATCACAAACTGACCATGGTGATCGGATGGATGCTTCGCTTTGTACTGGGAATTAGGGTTAAAATACATAACAAAGAAAAATTACCCAAAGATCGTGGATTTTTAGTAGTGAGCAATCACATGGGCTATGTAGAATTAGCAGCACTCCTAAAGGCTGCCCCCATTGCCTTCGTTGCGAAAGAAGCCGTTGGGAAATGGCCGGTTCTTGGAGCCGTTGCAAAAGCCAGCGGTTCGGTATTTGTCAATCGTGATAAGGGTGGTATGTCCGAGACCTATATCAATAAAACAGCTGAAGTTCTCAAGAACAGGATCAATGTATGGTTTTCACCTGAAAAGACGACAACAGATGGAACTTGGTTAAGACCCTTTTCATCTGCTTTGTTCGTGGCAGCCAATAAAGTCAAATGTCCTGTTGTACCGGCTGTCTATGTTATAAAAAGTATCAATGGAAAACCCATTAAAAAAGAACAACGTTGTCAGGTATCCTGGGCTTTGACCGATGAAGGAAAGAACACACCTTTCTTTAAGCACTTTACCCATTTTATGAGCTTTGGTCGAGTAGATCTTGAGATGTATATTATGGACCCCATTATTCCCGATTACGATGATACAAATATCGAAGAACGCCGCAAATTTTCCAATAATCTTCGTGAACTGATGGCAAATGAGCTTGAGAAGCATGAACCGGCCTTTGATAGAAATAGAAAATATTTGAATAGCGAAGAAGAGAAGAAGCTGAAAGATAAAAAATTTATTTATAATTAAAAAATATCCATTGCTGTTTTAACTGTATACTGCATAGTGCATACAGCCTATGGAAATATTGCAACAATCCCCACAACCACACCATACATCTCCTTGAATATTGAACATTCCCTACTTCGCTACCAACGTCGGCACCCCGAACTATCGGGGCGCTGGTCAAGAAAGCTATGAAGGGCAGGCGACAAGCTCAGGGTTGTAAAAAATAAAATTAAAAATTAGTTTTGTGTCTTTAACAGCTTTGTGTCAACATATTTAATATCTTCTTTGTGGTACTCTGTGCTCTTTGTGCCTTTGTGAGAGGTCTTTTTATAAAAACATCGCCACAATCCCCACAAAGATACCATACACCTCTTTGAATAATGAACATTCGAATAATGAACATGGATATTTGAAGTAAATCGATTGTTCGATTGTTCGCCGACCCTTCGCAGCCCCGATCTTTCGGGGCGAAGTAGGGAATGCTCTTGATTCGATATTCAAGAAGACCACAGCCTGCCCTTCGTAGTTTTAGACGAAGAAGGGAGCGGTTCAATATATTGTAGAATTCGAATCAAAGATTTGCTATCAGAAATTATAATTAAAAAGCTCAATATCTTTTTTATAGGCCTTTGCAACAATAGCCCGGGTCTCTTCAGTATAATAATCTTGGTAATGCTTATGCAATGAACTGTTAGTATGAGCTAAGGGTTTAAAAGGAATGCCGATTTCTTTTGAAATACGATCCAGATCTTCTTGTAAGCTCTCAAATCGTCCTATATAGTCGACCAGCAGGTTTCCTTCATCATCACAGACCCAGACGCTCTGAGGCTTTAAATGTAATTGTTTAAGAGCTTTTCCTTCTGTAATGCCTTCCTTGATAAAGGTTTCAAAATCACCTTGATATTTTCTGAGATACTTTCTGCTATCTGCTTTGTCACTGAGATTGCGTCCACCCTCATTCAAGTAGAAAAACGCAGAGACCAAACGGTCCCAGGGATTACGGACAAAAGTAAAAACATAGGGTATATTTTTATAAGAGGGCAGGGTATCTTTAAGATAACGATGAAAGGGATTCTGGATGAAATGACCTTTGATCCTCACATCGGGATGCCGGATAGCTTTATATAATGAAATTCCCCCAGTCTTGGGGATGTGCATAAAGAGAGCTTTTTTATTCATGAATTTTGTGTCCAAGCTTGAATTGATAATGGGAGATCTTAATAAGTAGCAAAAATGACAATATTTTCAACTTTTATATGATAAGTAGTATCTGCCGTTTCTTCTGTAATCTCAGCGACTATATTAACACTTATATTGGGACCCCATTCAGGTCCTTGTCGCGAAACGCGCGATAGTTTATAATCAACCATTGAATCGCGTTGATCTGTGTAGTCCGCTATCCAGATAGAATCGCTTAAAATAACATATTGTTTAGTCAGGTCTATATTTGCGGGTATTGAAAGTGAATCAAGAGCGACCAGATAGTTAACGGCCGTCAAACTATGATCCATATTGTCACCTGGCATAAAATCTCGCCAAAGAAAGGCTTCAAGAATATAGCTTCTGTCAGCAATGATCAAGGTATCGGATGCATCATTCAGCAGATCATAAGCAAGTTGAGCATCGACAGTGACCTCTACTTCCGTTTCATCGTTGTCCATACAGCTGACAAAGCTAAAAATTATAATCAAAATTAAAAGATATTTACGCATTTCAATACCTCATGATTTAGAAATATCTTATGATCATATAAAAATATGCTATGGTGATCGTGATCAAAAAGATCGGAATACTATATTTAAGAATTTTTATCAGTCTTTGATCGCCAATATTCTTTTTGTAATATCATCTACCGTCAAATGGATATCTTCCATAAGTTCTTCGCGTTTGCCATGTGTAACAAAATCATCAGGTAATGAAAAAGAATGAATCTTGGGTGATAGAGCGTGGTTTTGGAAATGTTCTAAAACCGTATCTCTCAATCCGCCGCGAGGACAAGATTCTTCAATAGTTATCAGTATCTCGTGATCTTTGGCAATCATATCTAACATGTTTTTATCATATGGCTTTAAAAAGCGAGTATTAATAAGAGTAGGGGAGACGTCTTTTTTCTTTAATTCTACGCAAACTTCTTTTGCAGGATCAACCATAGATCCAAATGCAAGAATGGCAATATTATTACCTGTCTCTAGTTTTTCCCAAGATCCCAATTTTGGTATATCAATTGCCGTATTTAAATCAAATTGTTCTGTATTTGCACGCGGATAGCGAATAAATATGGCCTTGTCTTTTACCGTATAGGCAAATTGCATCAGATTCCTGAGTTCCTTACCGTCTTTTGGAGCGCATACGATCGAATTTGGAAGCATGGTAAGAAAAGCCAGGTCAAAAACACCATGATGTGTTGCACCATCCGCACCAACCAATCCTGCCCTGTCAAGACAAAAGATCACAGGCAGATTTTGAAGAGCGATATCATGGATTACAGAATCCACTGCCCGTTGCATGAAGGTTGAATAGATCGCAACTACCGGTCGTAAACCGCCAATCGAAAGTCCGGACGCAAAGGTTACAGCGTGCGCTTCAGCTATCCCGACATCAAAAAAGCGTTTAGGGAATTGCTTTGAGAATTCGGTCAATCCTGTCCCATCGGTCATTGCAGCCGTAATAGCCACAATATCTTTATGCTCCGATGCAAGCTCTATCAAGCTTTTACCAAAAACATGTGTATAGGAAACTTTTGAGCTTTCAGCTTTTTTTCCGTGTCCATTTCCGGATATACCATGGTATTTGCTGGGATTATCTTCAGCCGCCTTCAGTCCCTTACCTTTTTTGGTGATCACATGGAGAAGAATAGGTTCTTTTCGGTCTTTTACTCTTTTAAAAGCATGAATAAGATCGGGAATACTGTGTCCGTTGATCGGACCGATATAACGTAAGCCCAATTCATCGAACATAACTCTTCTTTCAAACAGGATCTTTAGCGTTTCTTTGAATCTCCGTAGAAATGATCTCAAAAGTCTGCGATTTTCGGTCTTTGCCCAAAGATCATCTTTTATCTTGTTATAAAAAGGTGTTGTAACAATACGATTCAGATATTTTGGAATACTACCGACATTTTTAGAAATGGACATTTCGTTATCGTTCAGTATAACGAGCATAGGTTTTTTGAGTGTTCCGGCATTGTTCATACCTTCCCAGGCAAGTCCGCCGGTCAAAGCACCATCGCCAATAATTGTAACGACGCGATTGTTGAGTTCCAATAAAGATTCCGCTACACTTACTCCCAGAGCAGCCGAAATAGAGGTGGATGCATGTCCAACGCCAACCACATCAAATTCACTTTCACTGCGTTTGGGAAAGCCGCTTATCCCGCCGTATTGACGGATGGTTTTGAGTTCTTCCCGACGACCGGTTAAAACCTTAAAAGGATAAGCTTGATGACCTACATCCCAAATGATCTTATCTGCCGGCAGATCGTAAACATAAAGGAGTGCAATGGTAAGTTCAACCGTTCCTAAAGAAGGAGCAAGATGTCCACCGGTTTCGGAGACCACATCAATAATATATTGACGAAGTTCATCTGCCAATTGTTGCAGTTCTTGAATGCTTAAATGCTTTATATCCGTGGGGCTATTGATATCTTGTAGAAGTTTGTTTTTTTTGGTATTCTGCATAAGTCAATATAATAATAAACTTCCGTAAAAAAACAAAATTTAATAATGTATTTAAATAAGAAAAAAATCACATAAAGTTTAAAAAATTGTTTGAAAATAAGCACTTAGACATTAATTTCCAAACATTGTAATATCCAGTTATTTTGCTGTTATGAGATAATGACAAAACAAAGTGAGGCACGTATGCAAAAACGAGAAAGCGCTATTAAGGCCGCTGTCCAAAAACACGGTAAAGAGCGCAAAAATTTACTTCCCATACTCCAGGAGGTGAAACAAATTAAAAATTATTTATCACGGAGTGATGTTGCGGAAATTGGTGTTGAAATGGGATTAGCATTAGCACACGTTTATGGGGTAGCATCTTTTTATCATTTTATTGATTTAGAGGAACGAGGTCAAAATATTATTTGGGTATGTAAAACAATTAGTTGTTCCATGAAAGGTTCAAATGATATTGTAATGACTTTAAAGGAACGCTTAAAAATCAAATTAGGTGAAACAACAAGTGATGGTAAATTTTCTTTATTGGAGACAAACTGTATTGGATGGTGCCATAAAGGTCCTGCAATGCTGATCAATGATGAACCATATACGGATTTAACACCTGAAAAAGTCATTCAGATAATTGATGACTACTATACAAATAATTAATAAAAAAAGGTTAAACAGAATGGCTAAGAAAAAAGTAAAAAGAGTTGACCTTATTTTTAAGGGTTGTGATTGCAATAAAGTATTAACAGATGCCCTCAAAATGCCAAAAGAAGAAATCATTCAAATGTTGCTTGATTCAGAATTAAAAGGTCGTGGTGGCGCCGGTTTTCCCACCGGATTAAAATGGAAAATGGCTGCAGCAGAAAAAGGCAATCGCAAATATATTATTTGTAATGCCGACGAAGGTGAGCCCGGTACCTTTAAAGATCGTGAAATTCTTGATCAGATCCCTTTGAAGGTTTTAGGTGGCATGGCGTTAGCTGCTTATGTTACCGGAGCACGAGAAGGATTTATTTATCTCCGACATGAATATCGTTTTTTAATACCTAAACTGGAAAAAACGCTGGAAACATTCCATCAATGGATGGAAGATTTTGAGCTGGATTTTACTGTTAAGCTATTTATTGGTGGTGGTGCATATATTTGCGGTGAAGAAACCGCTCTTATTGAATCTATGGAAGGTAAACGCGGTGAACCGCGTAATAAACCACCGTATCCGACCCATGACGGCTATTTAGGTAAACCTACTGTTGTAAATAATGTCGAAACACTCGTTTATTCTATGATGGTTATGCATATAGGTTCTGGTGAATTTAAAACAATGGGAGTCAAAGGATCAAGTGGATCAAAATTATTTTCCATATCTGGAGATACACCAAAAGCAGGAATTCATGAACTGGAACTTGGGATGTCATTAGATGATTTTGTTAAAGAATTTGGTGATGGTAATACAAAATCTGTCCAGGTTGGCGGTGCATCCGGTTTTTGTGTTCCCCGTAATCGTTTCAAAGAGGTTCATGTTGGTTACGAAGATGGATTAAAAGGATACTCAATTCCAACCGGTGGTTCGATGATGCTTTTTAATAGCTCTCGTTCAATGTATAACGTACTTCATAATTATTTGGTCTTCTTTGAAGAAGAATCCTGTGGACAATGTACACCCTGTCGTGTTGGTTGTCAGCAACTATTAAAAGGGGTTGAAGCAGTCAAATATGGAGAGAAAAGCCACAAATATCTGGACGATCTTTTGCATCTTGCAGCAACGATGAAATTAACTGCAAAATGTGGATTGGGTCAGTCAGTTGCAAACTCATTCTCTTCAATCGTAGAGAATTTCAGAGAAGAAATGATTTATTAATACGAGGTAAAACATGTCAGAAAAAATGATTAATTTAGTCATAGATGGAAAAAAAATAGCTATTGCTGAAGGGACATTGCTTTTAGAAGCGGCCAAATCAGAGAATGTAAAGATCCCTACACTGTGTTACCATGAAGACCTTTGTGTTGCAGGTAATTGTCGCATATGCGTTGTTGAAGTCGAGGGATGGCGTACACTTCCCGTAGCATGTGCAACGCCCGTTATGGAAGGAATGGTTGTTTATACAAATTCACCATTAGTTCGCCGTGCTCGCCGTGATGTCTTGGCAATGTTGATATCCGAGCATTCTACGCAATGTACAACGTGTTATCGCAGTACAAATTGTGAATTACAAGATCTTGCAGCTGAATACAATATCGATAATGAAATTTATATTAATTTGCTCAAAGATAAGGTATTTACTATCGATCGCTCATCATGGTCAATTGAAAAAGATGAGAGTAAATGTATTCGTTGTCAACGCTGTGTCCGTACCTGTGCAGAACTACAAAAAGTGAATGCACTCGATGTTATCCACAGGGGCGCGCAAATGAGGGTAACCACATTCTTTGATACAGAGATGAGTGATGTCGTCTGTACGAACTGCGGTCAGTGTATCAATCACTGTCCCACAGGCGCTTTAACGGAACGTCGCTATATTGATGGTATTTGGGATGCGATTGGAGATCCGACTAAACATGTTATTGTTCAAACAGCTCCGGCAGTTCGTGTTGCACTGGGCGAGATGCTGGGATATGAACCGGGAGCTCGTGTAACAGGTCAGATGGTAACAGCTCTCAAACGTATGGGCTTTGATTCAGTCTTGGATACCGATTTTAGCGCAGACTTGACTATTGTAGAAGAAGCTTATGAACTTCTGCAACGTTTAAAGCGCAAATTAGTTAATAATGAAGATATCGCTCTTCCCTTGATGACATCTTGTTCTCCTGCATGGATCAAGTTTATTGAACATATGTATCCGGATTATTTAGACCATTTATCTAGTTGTAAATCTCCACAGCAGATGTTTGGCGCCATTGCCAAAACATATTATGCTAAAAAAAGAAAATTAGATCCAAAAGATATTGTAAATGTATCTATTATGCCATGTTCTGCGAAGAAATTTGAAGCTAATCGTATGGAAATGAAAGACAGTGGCTATCCGGATATCGATTTGGTATGTACAACGCGTGAATTAGGACATATGATCCGTCAGTCGGGTATTAATTTCAAAGAATTACCTGACTCGGAATATGATAATTTTATGGGTGAGTCTTCCGGAGCTGCGGTCATCTTTGGTGTAACAGGAGGTGTGATGGAAGCAGCCCTGCGTACCGCTTATGAAGTTATAACAGGTCGTGAAGTTCCATTCGAGGGCTTGAATATTACATCTGTACGAGGTATGGAAGGTATTCGTGACGCAAAGATAAAACTGGAAAATGTGCTTCCGGAGTGGAGTTTCCTCGAAGGTGTTGAACTTGCAGTTGCAGTTGCGCATGGACTTACGAATGCAGCGCAGATCATGGATGATGTCGTTATTGGTGAATCACCTTATCATTTCATAGAAATAATGGGATGTCCGAGTGGATGTATTGGAGGCGGTGGACAACCGATCCCTACCAATGACGAGATTCGCAAAAAACGCGCAGAAGCCATTTATACGGAAGATGAAAAGAAGAAAATCCGGAAATCACATGAAAACCCGGAAGTCATTAAACTGTATAAGGAATTCCTCGGAGCTCCTTTGGGTGAATTATCACATAAATTACTTCATACGAAATATACACGCCGCGAACGTGTATAATTTCTGATAAATTACAGTAGGGGCTCGACATGTCGAGCCCTTTTTATTTTGACTGGAATATTTTACTGACAGGATAACTGGATATACAGATATGTTAATGATAATATAATTTCTGACCTATTTTTATATGATCGAATTAAAAAAAACCGGTTTAAATCCGGTGTTTCTAAACTTCTTAACCTCAACCTCAACCTCAATCTAAGTTATTAACGTCATCACAATATCCCCAACATTCGTTCCGGAATATCCTGTTACTATTAAAGAATCACATGTTTTATGAAAATGATATGAGTCATGTTGAGTCAAATATTCTTCGATGGAAAGACCAAGTGATATTGCTTTTTGATAGATTTCCTGATCCACAATGGCACCGGCAGCACCGCCAACACCGTCTATTCCATCCGAACCGGCAGAAAGAAGAGTAATACCGGGTGTGTTTTGAAGTTCAGCAAGGACAGAAAGGGCTAATTCCTGAGATCTGCCGCCTTTGCCGGGGTTCTTGTTGAGTGTAACTGTCGTTTCACCGCCAAAAAGCATGCATGTGGGTTTTGGACCGGTATAAAGCTTGATCATATCCGCGATCATTTTACCTGCTTGTTCAGCTTCTCCAAATAGACTTTCCGGGAAGCTCAAGGGATGGATATCTTGGTCAAAGCAGATTAATTCAGCGGCTTCGAATAAGTCCATATTACTACCGATCAAATAATGAGGAATATCGCGAATATTGCTGATAGCTTGATAAGTTTTAAAAATATTAATTATATGCTTTGAAAGATGATCTTCAAGTTTGTATTTAGCGATCAGATCCTCAATAATATTTTGTTCAACAGGTATTTTGTAAAAAGGTCCTGAACCTATAACAGAAAGATCGTTACCCATAACATCTGAGAGGACAAAAATATAGGATTTGGCTTTACATATTTTAGCTAATTTTCCCGCCTTAATTTGTGACATTGCGCCACGGAGAATATTGATCTCATTTATACTCATACCAAGTGAAAGAAAAGATTCCGTACTCTTTTGTATATCTTCCAATGAAATACCCGGTACCGGGTATTCAAGGAGTGAAGATGAACCACCCGAAAGGAAATAAATGAGTGTATCGTCCTCTGTAAGCGAATCAATGAGTTCAAACATGCAAATTCCGCTTGTAAGACTTTTTTTATCTGGAATGGGATGATTGCCCTGCATCACGGTGAATGGAGTGTCTGAAGGCTCTGAGGGCGAAATAAAGAGGGAATTATCCGGCTTGCGCTTTAAATAGGGAAGAATTGCTTTGCCCATGGAAAGTGAAGCTTTTCCCGAACCGGCAAGGACTAATTTTCCGGAAGTTTCAAGATCGATCAGAGTATTTCTGTAATACAGGGTATTATCAAACACATGTAAGTATTTTTTATACAGTGCATCGGGTTGCACCGCATCAATGATCTTATGGTAAGTATTATTTAGGAATTCTTTTTCTTTAGAAGGCATACCAGCCTCACAAGCAGGAGTAAAACGGTCCCTGTCGCAATAATAATAGGACCCGTCGGAAGGTTCGTATAATAAGCTATAAAAAATCCTCCGACGAATATAATCAATGAAATTAAAACGGACATCAGGATGATCATTGGTAATCGTTTAGAAAGAGGAAGAACAATAAGGGGTGGAATAGTTAAAAGAGCCAATACAAGAATGATACCTACTGAACGGATCATAAGCACAACGGCAATAGAAATGAACAAATAGAAGAATAAACGATATAATTTAACTTTTATTCCATGTAAAGAGGCAAATTCTTTATCGAAGAGATAAACGATAAGCGGCTTATAAAAGAGAAAGAGAAATATAAGCAAGAATATATTGTATAACCCGATATTAAGGATATCACCTCGGGTGACCGTTAAAATATCCCCAAAAAGGTAAGTTAAGAGATTAGGCGCATAACCGGGAGTAATGGTAATGAAAATAATACCCAATGCCATACCAAACGCCCATAGGACAGCGATAAGAGCATTATGGGTTTGCAATTGTTTTTCATTACTTAGTCCAATGACAGTTCCAGATGCCAGAGCGACTGTAAAAGCACCCAGAATTGGATTTAAACCTAAAAAATAAAATAATCCCAATCCGCCAAAAGAAGCGTGAGAAATACCGCCTATAAGGAAGGTGTCACGCTTGATCACGATCAGTGATCCAATAATTCCTGCGGTAATGCTTAGAAGGATTCCTGCGATCAAAGCATTCTGAACAAATTCATATTGAAGGATATTCATTTGTGTTCCTTGAGTACGCGGTGGGGAAGTCCATGACCTATCAATTCTATGGGGCAACCGTAAACCTTTTCCAGTGAGCCTTCAATATGCTCATCACGACCGTGGTAATATAATGTACGATTGACACAGGCAATATTTTTAACATGATCATCAACTGCTGATGTGTCATGTGTGATCATAACGATCGCGATATTTTTGTTTAGGTTTTTCAGTATTTCCGAGAGATTTCCACGGGATTCCGAATCAATAAAGGTTGTCGGTTCATCTAGGAAAAGCACTTTGGGATTTTGGATAAGAGCACGTGCAAGAAGCGCACGCTGTAATTGGCCTCCTGAAATTTCTGAAATCGAAGAATAGGCTAAATCATTCAAAGAAAATGCATCAAGCTGCTTTTCAATAAGATCTTTAT
>DAOVOB010000082.1 GCA_030629925.1 Fidelibacterota bacterium | reverse complement strand
TCTACAAACAAGAGAAAAAAAATGAGCCTGAATTTGCGGCTAAGATCGCCTCTTTTGGTGATGCCTATGTCAATGATGCCTTCGGCACCTCGCATCGTGCACACGCCTCGACAGTGGGTGTTGCGAAGCATTTTGACGCTGCCGTGTCAGGTCTTTTACTCGAAAAAGAACTAATTTATCTTAAAGACAAACTTGAAGACCCTGTTCGCCCATACACGGCTATTCTTGGCGGCGCAAAGATCAGTGGTAAAATTGATACTATCCGTCACCTGATGGATAAGGTTGATAATTTGATCGTTGGCGGTGGAATGATCTTCACTTTTTACAAAGCCATGGGCTACGAAATTGGTAAATCTTTGCTTGAAGAAGATAAAGTTGAACTGGCCAAAGAGATCCTGGAAGCTGTTAAAGACTCGAAAGTCAATTTCGTCCTTCCTGTTGATGTCGTTACAGCCGGTGAATTTAATAATGATGCTTTATCTACCATCGTGGATGTGGATAAGATTCCGGCTGATCAGATCGGACTGGATATCGGACCTCGCACTATCAAACAATTTGCCGATATCATTGCAAACAGTAAAACTGTTCTTTGGAATGGACCTATGGGCGTTTTTGAAATGCCCAGTTTTGCAAAAGGAACCGAAGCTGTATGTGCTGCTGTCGCAGATACAACCGATAAAGGCGCTATCAGTCTGGTCGGTGGTGGTGATTCAGTTGCCGCTGTTAAGAAGCTCGGATTCTCAGAACGCATCTCACATGTTTCAACCGGTGGCGGTGCTTCTTTGGAATTGATCTCCGGATTGACCCTTCCTGCGGTTGCCGAGATCAGTGAAAAACCTTGTTGCTAATTTTGAAAGGATATTATGCGTAAATTACTTATTGCCGGAAATTGGAAAATGAATCAAACCTCCAGCCAAACGGAAACGTTTTGTATGGAATTTAAAGCTAAGGGATTAGAAGGTCATAAGGTTGACATTCTCTTAAGCCCATCTTTCACTTCAATTCCCGCCATGGTATCTATCTTGGGTGACACCCCTGTTCATGTTGCCGGCCAAGATATGTGTTATGAAGATAAAGGTGCCTTTACGGCAGCCGTTTCTGCAGAAATGCTGGTAGATGCAAAATGCTCACATGTTCTGCTCGGTCACTCTGAACGTCGGCAATATTTTCACGAAAGTGACAAAGGCGTTAATTTAAAAACAAAACAAGCTTTGAAATATGGTTTAACTCCGATCATCTGTATCGGCGAAACCAAAGAACAGCGCGAATCGGGTATTATGGAAAAAGTTGTAAAAACACAACTCCTTGGTGCTCTTGCTGATCTTAGCAATGAAGAAATTCTGAAAACCGTTATCGCTTACGAACCCGTATGGGCTATCGGAACCGGTCTAACAGCTTCTCCGGAACAAGCCCAGGATGTTCATCGTTTCATTCGTACGATCCTTGTAGAACGCACGAATACGGAAACCGCGGATCAATTACGCATCCTCTACGGCGGAAGTGCTAAACCGGCTAATGCCGATTCCCTCTTGTCAGAGAATGATATTGATGGACTGCTTATTGGCGGTGCAAGTCTTAAAGTAGACGATTTCTTTCAAATGATCGAAGCTGGCGATAAACTTAATTCATAAAGGAATATAAAATGTACACTTTTTTAGTCATTTTACTGATCATCACATCCATTTTACTGGTCGTATCTGTATTAATGCAATCCTCAAAAGGTGATGGTATGTCAGCCATGACCGGCGGTTCTTCCGTTTTGGGCGGTCGCGGTGCAGCAACTTTTTTGTCTAACTTCACAAAATGGTCGGGAATTGCATTTTTTGTATTGATCATGACCATTAATCTTGTTGTTGTCCGTCGCAACACAACGACATCCGAATCTGTTGTTCAGCATCAGTCAGGTAAGCAGATCGCAACCCAGGCTTCGGGCCTCCCGATGCCTAGTAATGTTGAGGTTGAACAACCTACAGCACCCGTTGAACCGACAGAAAACAAATAAAGATTTGAAATTAAAATTTTAACTGCATATATTTGCATGTTTTAGCCCAGGTGGCGGAATTGGCAGACGCGCATGGTTGAGGGCCATGTAACTGCAAAGTTGTGCGGGTTCAAGTCCCGCCCTGGGTACTTTAATAGGTGTTTAGTGAATACCTCATATGAAAGGAAACGATATGAACCTTAAGAAAGTTTTGATTTTGACACTTTGTGTTACCAGTCTATTTTCGTTTGCCATTGCTCAGGATACGGATACTGAAGCACTTCAACAAAAGGTTGAAGAAGCTCGGAATATGTTGGAAAACTTTGATGCAGCTGCGGCACAAGAACTTCTTAACGAGATACTTGCTCAAGACTCTACGTTTGCCCCTGCATTATTCGCTTTTCATAATATTGAATTGATGTACGGTAATCTCAGTGAAGCACAAGCTCTTGTACGTAAAGCTATTGAATTCAGCCCTTCTGAACAAAGCTATCGTGATAAATTCGACGAATTACGCGACATGATCAATCAGGTGAAAGATGCTCAGCGGGAAGTTGATGGCGCAAATTATGAAGCGGCAAAACGCATTTATAATGAACTCATCGCAAATAATCCTACAGTTGCAGAGATCTATTATCGTTTAGGTTTTGTTGCTATTCAGGAAGAAGACTACGATATTGCCCGTGATAATTTTGATAAAGCCAGCATCCTTGCCCCCAATGTAGACAAATACGCCAAAGCAAAGAACATTCTTGCCGGTAAGATCTTAAGGGAAGCACAAAAAGCAATCAACATGGGTGACTTGCTAACGGCAGAACGCAAGACATTGACCGTTCTTCATATCAATCCGGAATTCGGTTCTGCTTACTCAGTTCTAGGTTATATCAAATTGAAATCAGGTGATACTCCGGCTGCCATCGAAAACATGGAAAAAGCTGTAATGTACAGTCCTGGCTCTCGTTCGTCATGGTACAATCTCGGTTCAACTTACCGTAGAACAAAACAATACAAAAAAGCTGAAAATGCTCTTTTAAAGGCTATTGCTTTAGACCCCGGTTATGCAAAATCCTATACAACACTTGCACAGACATATGTAGCTTTAGGCCAACTAAATAATGCTGAAAAATATTTTAAATTATCTATTGAATTAATGCCAAATTCTTCACCTGCTCGTCAAAGTTACGGTGAATTGTTAAATAACCAAGAACGATATACAGAAGCTATCATCCAGTTAAAAGAAGCTGAAAAATTAATCACGCAACCAATTAAAAAATATCTTGTAAATTATCTTCTTTCTCAGGCTTATAACCGTACTGGTGAATACCGCAAAGCACTTGATGCAGCTAAAGAAACAACAACCGCAAAAGCTAATTTTGGCGGCGGCTGGTATGAACTAGGTATTGCCTATGCAAAACTCGGTGACAAAAATAATGCTATTAACGCTTTCAATAAAGGTCGTAATGCAGATGCAAGATGGCGCAGTATGATCGATCCGGAACGCGAACGTCTTATACAGGGAAAAGAACTAAGTTTCTAATAAATTCTACATAATAGAAAAAGGCTCCTTTTGGAGCCTTTTTGTTTTTATATCGTTTTATGGCTCTTCAGGAATTCCTATGGATTCACATCCAAAGCACCGAGATAAAAAAGGATAGAAACCTTATAATTCCTAAAACTTCTAAATTCTCTTGCGACCGTTTTTATCTGCTGTATTCTTGAATTAAATCCTTCTGACAGACCATTTGAGATCTTGCGTTTTACCCGCGTAAATAGTTCCCCAAGATGTTTCGCTCCTATGGAGCTTTGTTTTTTACTATGTCCGTATACTACAAAGCTTTCGTCCGTCAGCCGACGGACTGAATTAGTTGAATTCGCAACAGAATACTCTTTGATGAACTTAATTTTTCGCTAGTATAAATTTATTATCAACACAAAATTTATAATTATTGTTGGGCTTTGG
Organism: Fidelibacterota bacterium; assembly: GCA_030629925.1. Taxonomy (GTDB): domain Bacteria; phylum Fidelibacterota; class Fidelibacteria; order Fidelibacterales; family Fidelibacteraceae; genus M50B103. The sequence goes on along the minus strand of DAOVOB010000082.1, from coordinate 1,959 downwards.
AAATTCCTTTTCCTTTACTTTTCCACTCATTTCCCGGAAGAATCCGTTTTATTAATGATCCCCCTTGTGCGAAACAGATCAGAAAATGGGAATCGCATGTTGTCAATAGCTTTTTTGATGTCATTTCGAACAGTCTTCGTTCGCCTGGGGTCGAACTTCGCCCGTCAGGCCAAGTGCCGTGCCAGCCAAAGTCTTGACGTAAGCTGGGAAAAATCTCAAATACTTGACTATAATGATGCAATTTGAGATCTCTCCGCTTCGTCAACCGTCTGTCGACGATGACTCCGGTCGAGATGACATTATTTATGGTGTTTTTGATAATTTGTGACTTGAATTTGTGTTTCACACAACGGGTTAATTATCGTAATTTACCACAAATATTCGGAAAGTTCATTTAATTCTGCTTCTTCTTTCCAGTGATGGCCTTGAGAAGAATCTTGATCAACGCCGATACCTTTAAAATACATTTCCGCCAATTCGTATTGAGCATCAACATAATCTAATTCTGCGCTTTGTAGCATCCAGTAAAACGCTTTTTCCGGATCTTGAATCGTACCATGCCCTTTTAAATACATCAGTGCCAAATAATATTGGGCTTCATTATCTTTTATATTTTCAGAAAGATCTTTAAATAGTATAAAGGCTCTCAAGGTATCACCTTCTACCCCTTGTGCCTTATACAAAAGATCCGCAAGAAAAAATTTTGCGTTCATTTCTCCTTGTTTCGCACTTTTCTCAAACCAAAATAAAGCTTTTTCCTCATTCTTTTCCAACCCTTCACCTTGCATATACATATATGCCAGAGAGTATTGTGCTAGCATCAATCCATCCTCGGCAGCATCCTTGAATAAGACGGCAGCCTTTTCAAAATCTTGATCTACTCCGTTCCCATTATAATACATATATCCCAAAGGATATTTCGCTTTCTGATACTCTCCCTCTGCCGCTTTTTCATACCATTCCCGGGCCAGATCAATATTTATCTCGGTTCCTTCCCCCATCTGGTACATATAAGCCAAATTATACTCAGCTGCAGGTTCTCCCTGTTTTGCGGCCTTATTCATCCACATGAATGCCATTGTATTATCTTGCTCTACATCCGTTCCAAAGTAATAATTAACGGCAAGATCAAATTGCGCATTCACATCACCACTCTCGGCTTGCCGGATCAACTCGGAAATATCCACGGCAAAAACAAATGTCATGCAGATTGCAGTTAAAAGGACGAGGATTATCCTTTGTATTTTCATATCTGCCTCCTTCAATGTTTTCATGGTAAAATTATCTGTTTATTACCATAACATATACATCCAGTAAAATTCAATTTCGTCTGCTTTTTCTTCCCATTCATTGGCCAAGGCAGTATCCGCTACTACTCCTATACCATATTCATACATGTCTGAAAGTTGATACATCGCATCAGTGTTCGACTGTTCTGCTGCACGTTTTATCCATTTAAATCCTTTGACCTTATTTGACTCAATACCTGTGCCATCCAGATACATCATGCCAATATTAAATTGGGCTTCATCATTTTCTTCTTCGGCCATGATCTTGAAAAGACGAAAAGCTTCGTCGTAATCATGGTCCAGATCCTCACCCTCATAAAGAAGTCCGGCAAGAGACATATATGAATCTTTATATCCTTGAGCGACACTTCTTTTTAACCATAGTACTGCGTGGGCATTATTCTGCTTAACTCCATATCCTTTTAAATACAAATATCCCATAGCATGCTCAGCCATCTTATCGCCCCGCCAGGCTGCTTTTTCATACCAATACGCAGATTTTACATAATCCTGAGTACAACCGTATCCTTGAGAATAGGAATATGCAACTTCTATTTCTGCATCTTCATAACCGTTCTCCGCACTTTTCTTGTACCAGTAAAAGGCTGCTGCGGAATCCTGAGCAACACCTTCACCATGTACATACATATAAGCAATTCCATATTGCGCG
>DAOVOB010000080.1 GCA_030629925.1 Fidelibacterota bacterium | reverse complement strand
GAAATATTTTCCATAATTCATGATGATCGCCGCGCCGTTCCAGCTGGTTTTTAAAAACACCTCATCCACGGCTTGCTTGAAACTGTTGATCTCATAACCAAGCGCAACAGTTAAAGAACTGCGTTTTTCCATCATGAAATCAATGCCGAAATGAAAATGAGAGTAAAAACCAAGGTAATATGAAGCTTCAGAATATCGGGAAATTGGTGCCCAGGGATCATTATCCGTATCAATGGCCAGTACCGGACCGGCTTGAACGGAAACAAAGGGTGCAAAGGTATTGGCTAATTGTCGTGTGAAAAAATGTTTTTTTACAAACAGCCCGGCTTTAACGAAATCAAGATGAATGGTATTTAATTTCATAGGGGGTTGATAAGGATCATAAGGATCTGTCCAGGTATATTCTTTTCCACTTGAAACAAAGGTCCAGTTTGCTTGAATGCCGGCATGCAGATTATCTAGAAGTCGCCACTGCATCATTCCACCCAAACTTGAGCCGTAGTCTGTCATGCGTAGATCAATACTGTTGATTCTTTTGACTTTCCCCATTGAATCATAATTTGCAGCCGATAAAAGCTGAAAAGCGATAAAGAATATGATCAGGGCGCGTTTCATGATCTATCTCCCCGTACTTGTTCGTAAATATAAGCCATGCCCACTAAGGTTAACGATTTATCTACCTTTTGAATGTACTTTGAATGCGGGGCAATTACTTGTGATAGTCCGCCGGTTGCGATGATCGTAATATTTTTTTCACCCCATTCATGACTAATTCGTTTTATCAACCCGTCAATCTGATCAATAGTTCCCCACATTAAGCCCGATTGTAGGCTCTCGCGGGTTTTGGTTCCGATGATCTTTTCAGGGAAATCGAAGCTGACTTTTGGGAGTTTGGCAGCGCGCTGGAATAGATCGCGTCCAGCCGTTTCCAGCCCCGGCATGATCACTCCACCCAAATATTCTCTATTTTTTGAAACCACATCGAAGGTTGTTGCCGTACCCATATCCACTACGATCAACGGAGAGGAATATTGTTCCAAAGCGCCAATCGCGTTGCATATTCTATCGGCTCCCACTTCAGCGGGATCATCGTAAATGATCTTTAGGTCGATAGGAAGATTATGGTCTACAACAAGTGCATCATTTTCAAATAATATTGTGCATACTTCCTGAAAAGGGGCTGTTAAGCGCGGTACAACGGAGGCTATTATCGCACCGTCGATATTAGCGATTTTGATTTTCAGTTTTGATATAAGATCTTTGATAGGTGCAATATAATCGGGAACAGATAAAAGGGGAGTACTGGGAATACGAATGGTATCCAATACTTTTATGCCATCCAGTAATGCGATAACTACATGGGTGTTGCCGATATCGATGCAAAGTAAATTGCGTATCATATTATCCCAGCTTTTTTATAATAATATCACGGGCGACGGCTTGGTCTGCTTGGCCTTTACTGACTTTCATTACTTGACCGATAAAGAAGCCGAGTAATTTTGTGTCGCCGTCTTTGTAGCGTTTAACCAAAGCGTCATTATTACTTATGATCTTATCGATCATTGTTTCAAGCGCTGAACTGTCGGATATTTGTTTTAATCCCTTTTCTTCAATAATGCTCGCAGCGGATCTTCCGCTTGATGCCATATCATCAATGACAGCTTTTGCCGTTTGAGCTGTAATCTCTTTTTTATCCAGGATCACCAGTAGTTGGGCAAGGGCTTCTGGGGATACGGGCGATCCACTGATATTTTTTCCCGTATCGACCAAAATGCGTAGAACTTCATTGCGCACCCAGTTTAGGACCAACTTGGGATTATTGAAATAGTTAAGTGTTGCTTCAAAATAATCTGCGATCTCTTTTTCAGAGGTCAGAACACTGGCATCTTCCTTGGTAAAAGAAAAGGTATCGATAAAGCGCTGTTTACGTTCTGCGGGAAGCTCTGGAAGTGCTTTGCGCATATTTTCGATCCAAGATTCATCAACAAATACAGGCGAAAGATCGGGCTCGGGAAAATAACGATAATCATGTGAATTCTCTTTTGAACGCATGGATTTAGTTTTACCGCTTTGTTCATCCCAAAGAAGAGTATCCTGCGTAATGGTACCACCGCTTTCAAGAACTTCTTGCTGTCTTTTTGCTTCATATATTAATGCGCGTTCTACATTGCGGAAAGAATTCATGTTCTTTAATTCAGTACGCGTCCCCAATTCTTTTTGACCCTTTGGCTTGATGGAGATGTTTGCATCACAGCGCATAGAACCTTCTTCCATATTACAATCGGATACTTCTGTATATCGAACGATTTGTTTTATAGTCGTCAAATAGGCATAGGCTTCCTGAGGAGAAAACATATCGGGTTCACTGACGATCTCCAGTAGGGGAGTGCCGCAACGGTTCAGGTCTACAAGAGTCCCGGATTCACTGTGCATGGATTTTCCTGCATCTTCTTCCATATGAATTCTCGTCAGTCCGATGCGTTTTTCTTTTCCATCCACTTCAATATCAACATAACCTTCGTAACAGATCGGATCATCGAACTGAGATATCTGATAACCCTTGGGGAGGTCGGGATAAAAATAGTTCTTTCTCGCAAAGGTGCTGTGAGGACGAATAGTACAGTTAGTTGCCAGACCAAGTTTAATGGCAGAATTGACCAGTTCTTTATTTAAGACAGGCAAAGCACCCGGGTAAGCCAGGCAAACGGGGCATACATTAGTATTGGGAGGATCGCCATAATTGACCTTACAGGAACAGAAGGCTTTTGTTTCCGTGTTTAACTGTACATGTACTTCTAATCCTATAACGATATCCCAATCCATGCGGTCTCCTGAATTTTAGATTCAAATTTAATTAGATATACTTCAAATACCAAACAGTAAACGGGAAACAGCAAAGAGCAATACTTATAACCATGTAGGGAACAGGCATGCCTGTTCCAAAATAAAATTCTTGGAACAAACTCCTTCTTTTTAAGATAAAACGGGGTGGATAATCGATCAAAAATAACTATATTAAATAATGATGAAAAAATACACGAAAATACTATTATCCATACTCAGTATTCTTTTACTGCTTTCTGCCTGCACAGAACCCGAAGAGTTTGACAATGTCTTAATTGGCTCATGGAAATATATTAATTACCAAACTGATGATTGGGAAAAAATCATTTTTCAAGAAGACCTGGATTATCGTTTAGAAAATTATAGTGCCAGCTCAACGCAAATTGTTACGGTCACGGGAACCTATGCATATACGGATACGACCTTCACATTTGAAAGACGAAATTATCCTGATATTGTTTTTAAGTATGTTGTTTCCGGCAATAATTTGTATGTTAATCCCGGTAAAACATATATTCGTCAGTAATGAGAAATTCTATTTATTCATCACTTAAAAAGAAATAGCGAAACTATAAAAATAATTGTAAATTATATGCTGAACATGATATTGATTATATGAGATCTGAAATCATCAATCCGGAACTTGGGTCCTTAGAAGAAGAGCTTGAATTCACGCTCCGTCCGCGTTCATTAGACGAGTTTATCGGTCAGAAGAAACTGCTCGAAAAATTGAAGATCTATATCGAAGCGGCATGTAAACGAAACGAACCGCTTGATCATGTTCTCTTGTTTGGTCCTCCGGGATTAGGTAAGACAACGCTGGCAAATATTATTGCCAATGAACTGAATGCCGGATTAAAATCATCTTCCGGTCCTGTGCTTGAACGAGCAGGTGACCTTGCGGGGGTTCTGACCAATCTTGAAAAGGGAGATGTGCTTTTTATTGACGAAGTACATCGCATGAACCGCGTGGTCGAAGAGTACTTATACTCCGCAATGGAAGATTTTCGTATTGACATTATGATCGATAAAGGGCCAAGTGCCCGAAGTATACAGCTGAATCTTGAAGCTTTCACCTTAGTGGGTGCAACAACGAGAGCCGGCTTATTGACATCGCCGATCCGCGACCGTTTCGGTATCACTATGCGTATGGATTATTACACGCATAAAGAATTGATACAGATCGTTATGCGCTCAGCCAAACTTCTTAATGTGCATATCACAAAAGAAGGTGCCGTTGAGCTGGGCAAACGCTCACGGGGAACACCCCGGATTGCGAACCGTATCTTGAAACGCTGTCGTGATTATGCAGAAGTAAAAGGCGATGGAGTGATCACAAAAGAAATTGCCGATCTGGCATTACAAATGCTTGAAATTGACGAGATCGGTCTAGATAGTATGGATAGGCGAATACTTTTGACATTGGTGAATCATTTTGAAGGTGGCCCTGTAGGTTTGCAGAATCTTGCAGTTGCCATCGGAGAAGAAGCGGATACCATTGAAGAAGTATATGAGCCATTTTTAATACAAGAGGGGTTTTTGCAACGTACTGCACGGGGACGTGTTGCACTTGACAGGACCTATAAGCACCTGAATCTTAAGAAACGTAAACCCAATTCTCAGGGGAGTTTGTTCTATGACGAAGTTTGAGATCTTCAATACGCAGCCCAAGGCATTAAGACTATCGGATTTTGATTTTGATCTGCCTGCTGAACGTATAGCCCAATATCCGAGCGATAAACGCGGTGAAGACCGTTTGATGGTTGTGGACCGTCAAAAAGGAACCTATACACACCATAAGTTTTCAGAAATTAAAAAATATCTGAACCCAACAGATTGTTTGGTTTATAACAATACAAAAGTATTTCCTGCACGTTTATTCGCTTCAAAAGATAAAACCGACTCAGAGGTGGAAGTATTTTTACTGCGTTCTCTCGAAGATCAGATCTGGGAAGTATTGGTTAAACCCGCAAGAAAAGTACGGATCGGAAATAAACTACGCTTTACTGATAAGATCTATGCCGATGTGATCGACAACACAATTTCCGGTGGCCGCGTGATCCGCCATAATTGCTCGAAGGCAACGTTTATGAAATATGTTATGGCAACAGGGAAATCACCTTTACCACCCTATATCAAACGCGAAAGCGAAGATCTAGATAAAGAACGGTATCAGACCGTAATGGCCAAAGAACTGGGTGCTGTTGCAGCCCCGACTGCCGGATTGCACTTTACCGATCCTATGTTGGCCCAGATCGAGAAAAAAGGCACTAAGATTTCGAATATCACTTTGCATATTGGTCTTGGAACTTTCCGTTCGGTACAGGTCGAAGATCTGCGTCGCCATCAAATGGATTCCGAATATTTCAAGATAGCTAAAAAAACAGCTTCGATGATCAATACAACAAAAGCTAATGGTGGTCGTATTATTGCGGTAGGTACATCAACAGTTCGAGCCTTGGAATCATCTTTGATATCAGGTACGGATGTAAATCCTAAAACTACATGGACAGATAAATTCATTTATCCGCCTTATGATTTTCAGGTTGTCGATGCACTGATTACCAACTTCCATCAGCCAAAATCCACCTTGATCATGATGGTATCAGCCTTGGCTGGACATGATCTTATTATGGACGCTTATGCAGAAGCCGTAAAAGAGAAATACAATTTCTACTCATATGGCGATGCAATGCTGATTATCTAAAGCAAGAATAAAGATTAAAGAAAAAAGTAAAAAGATAAAAGTAGGGGCTCGATATATCGAGCCCTTTTCTTTTGTGCATTAAAAAACGGTCGAGAGTTGAGAGTTGAGGGATGAGAGAGGGAGTGAAAGGTATCGGAGTGATAGAGTGTCTGCAATCCGTAGCTTTAGCGTAGGATTGTCATCCTGAACGTAGTGCCGTGCCGGTCGACCTGTGCATCGAAGCTTTAGCGAAGATGTAAGCTCTACTGAGCGTAGGCTGGAAGGATCTATTCATGAGATGATGATCTTGAAATGAAAAAGTTAAACGTAAGATATAAAATGTGAAGACCTTCCGGCTGGTGTCCGAATCCCGAAGCTTCGGGAAGAGGATCTGCCGGATGG
>DAOVOB010000147.1 GCA_030629925.1 Fidelibacterota bacterium | reverse complement strand
TTTAATGAATACGGTCAAGATAAGTCCGGTAACCACGATAAGGATCGAAGCTCCGTAACTATGTCTCATTAGCTTTTTATGATCGGCTTTCGGATTGATATATTTCTGATAGATATCTTTTACCCAATAGGCGGCACCTGCATTGACGGTTGAGTCAAAGGTTGACATGGCCGCCGCCATTAGCCCTGCGATCAGGAATCCTTTAATACCTACAGGCAGTGCCGAAACAACGGTCGGTAAGACCATTTCCGGATCGGTGATCTGTGACCCCAATGAAATTCCCCAGATCGCTAAAGCAGCAATAAAGGGCCAGCGGAAAGAAAGTAATCCGGTCCAGAATAAAGATAAGAGACCGGCTTCTTTATCGTTCTTTGCAGCGTAATAACGTTGGATCATATAGTTACCTGTTCCACCAGAGCCTTCAAGGATAACCTTGAACATGTAGAACATAACCAAAACGCCGAATACATTATACATAGAGTAGTCTGATTCGACCGGGATGTTCATGCGCCATTGAGGCGCCAAGCTTACCCACTCTTTCAGAGTAGTCCCCATTTGCATAAAGCCACCTTCTTTCAATGGAAGCGCGACAGAAAATTCATCCGGGAGCTGTATGCCCAGCGCTCGGATCACAATATATACAATAGCCAGAAAGATCAATATTCCCTGGAATACATCAGTCCAGATAACGCCGTAAAGACCTGACGCCACCGTATAGATCATCGCAATGGCAATCAAAATAAAGGCTGCCCAAAATTCTGTGCTTATGACAATATTTCCAATATGAATATTCCATGAATCCGGTATGCCAAGGAAAGTATCCAGAAACTTACCGCCACCAATGGCAAAGTAAGTGATCATTGCAATAGTAAAAATGATGGAAGTTATTGCCTGTATCAATCGTGCCGTATCACCTTGATGGTTATCACCAAAACGTAGGCTCATCCATTCAGCAACGGTCATGACTTTAGAACGACGGTTCCATTTACCCATATAGATCATGAGGAATGCCATGATAAGTGTAACACCACCACGGATCTCAATATAAAATCCTTTTGCACCTATAGCGTAGACCAAGGCAACAATGATCATTGTTCCACTGATATCCAGATTGGAAGACATTCCGGATGCGCCCAATGCCCACCAAGGCAGGCTGCGGTTTCCAAGAAAGTAAGAATCGATTCCTTCTTTTGCTTTCTTTTGCATCAGCAATCCGACCACAACCATGGCGGTCAAATAAATTCCGACTATAACATAGTCTACAGCATGCATATCGATCTCCTTATAAAAATCGTGTAATTTATCCCATTCCTATGTATTGAAAACACATCGTGCAGATGTGATCAATGCTTTATCAATATAACACCGGATGTTGGCTTTAGGGTAATATAATTCAATACGCGATCATCCGTGTAAGGATATGTAGAGAATAAATATGACCACATGCCACCCGGTAGATTATAAAAAGCCTCTTTGTCTTTTGAGCCATTTACCATAATGATCAGCTCATTCTCACTATCATTATTAGGCAATATGCGATAGCCTATACCAAATTCACTATCAGCAAAGAAAGGTTCAAGTTCATCTCGCGACGCTTTCCTTAATTGCGGGTAAACCTGACGCAGTCTGAAAACCGATGAATAAAAATCAACGAGTTCCTTATTTTGCTTGGCTATTTGATAATTTATGTAATTTGTTGTGTTGTCTTTATTGTAGGAATTTCTGTCTAGCATCCCTTGATCTTCATCAGGAAAATCATTTCTCTCAATGATCTTGCTTTGTCCATATTCTTGGCCTGAATGGATCATTGCAATACCTTGTGAGGTTCCAAGAATAAATGCACCCAATTTATGATAGCGCAGTTCTTCCGGTGTTAGGATATGATGAGAATCAATATCTGAGATCACGGTATTTTCATTACTCTTTCCAAGATAAACTCGCACAAAATCACCAAAGGACTCATCATCATGTGATTCAAGGTAGTTGACGGCATGTTTCATATTTAGATATTGACCGCCATCATCTTGCAATGAACCAAGAAGAAAACGTGAAACATTTCTTCGGGAGACACCCTCATCCCAGTTGCCAAAAATAAATCCGGGGCGGGAGTGAGGATTCTGTCCCTTAATTCCGTTGCGGAATCTGTCATTCCATGCTGCCCAATTCAAGGCAGAGAAGTATTCGGGGTTATATTTACCGCTACCCCAAGGTTCGGCAATGATCACAACATTTGGATTGACTTTTTTTGCTTCCTTGATAATGGCTTTTAATGTTTCATCATCTATCATAGCCGCAAGATCAAATCGAAAACCATCTATATGATATTCTTTCATCCAATACAAAATGCTTTCCACGATCATTTTTCTTGCCATAGGACGTTCAGTCTTAAAATCATTACCGCACCCACTTGCGGAAATAAAATCCTGATTTTTATCTAAACGGTAATAGTATTTTTTATCGATCATCTTAAAAGGATTGGGGTCATAGGTGCTTGTATGATTATAGACTACATCCATTAGAACCGCAATACCGGCCCGATGTAATGATTTTATCAATGTTTTGAATTCTTCTACGCTTTTACCTTTATCATCGATGTAAGCATCAGCAATCATATTTCCTTTTGAACCGTAATAGTTTTCCGGAGCAAAAAAGAAGGTACTCATGTAACCCCAATGATTACGGGCATAGGCATTCCATGAATTAAAAAGAGCGGTTGAGGTATCACGATAGGGGATCTCAATATTAGCAAAGTCATGCAGGGGAAGAAATTCGATGGCATTGACGCCTAGCTTCTTTATGTATTTGATCTTTTCAATCGCCGCCAGATATGTTCCGGGAGCATCAGTTTCAGCAGAGGGATGCGCCGTAAGATCGCGTACATGTGCTTCGTAAATGATCAGGTCCCTGGGATCTTTAGGCTTTACCCATGTGTCGCCTTCCCAGTCGAAATTATTTTTATAGATAAAACTTCGCGCGTTTATATTATAATTGTTCTGAGTAGATACAGACGTTGAATAAGGATCAGGGATTAAAATATTCTGATTGAAAATATCCCCCTTGCCATTTTCTGCAGAGATATAATAACCGTAGTATTTATTCCACAAGCGCTTATTGGTTGAATATTCCCATACACCATCTTCATCTCTTAGCATATTATAATTAGCATAAGCTTGGTCTTTTGCGGATTTAAAAAGTGCAAGCTCAACCATATTGGCTCGAGGTGCAAAAATACGGAAAATGAAACGTCCATTTTCAACAGATAATCCCATGGTTTTATCCGAATACAATTGATCAAACTGTGATTCCGGAAACGCAGGCACAGGTTTTACCGGTTGAGCTGCATTTTCCTGAAATGCACATTGAAAAAAGGGTAGAACAAGCAGGAAAAGCAGAAGAGCTTTTTTCATTATCGATTTATCTCCATATTAAATTCATAAGGAATATACAAGTATAAAGGCAAAAGGCAAAAGGCAAAAGTGAGAAAGACGTAAGGCCCTCCTTCGCTAAAGCTTCGGAGGGCAGGCGTGATACGTGAGGGGCGAGAGGTAAGAAGTAAGTAGTAAGGAGTAAGGAGCTCCATGGGAGCGAAAGCTTTGTAGTATTTGATTTTGATAAAGGACCAAGCTCCGTAGGAGCGGTACAGAGAGGGTAAGAAGATAGAGGTAAGAAGGTAAAGGATGAGAGGTAAGGGGTAAGAAAGTAAGAGGGTAAGAGGGTAAGAGGGTAAGAGGGTAAGAGGGTAAGAGGGTAAGATAGCCTGTCATCTCGACCGGAGCGCAGTCCCAAAGGGGTAAGCGAAGCGGAGAGATCTATTCATGAGAAGAGATGTGAAGAAAAAGATAGAAGGTAAGAAGGTGAGAAGGTGAGGAGGCCAGAAGGTGAGTTGATGTGATCCTGATTCTGAGATCAATTTATCTTCTGAGCTTGAGCCCGGCGGGGTCAAATAGCATAGAACAATTGCTTTACAAAAAAATGAACCACAGCGTGGTTCAATAAACCCGCAGAGTTTTTGGGTAGAGATGCCGATTCATCGCGTCTAAATCAAAACGTAAAACGTGAGAGATGAGAGGTAAGGGGCAAGGGGTAAGGGGTAAGGGGTAAGGGGTAAGAAGGTGAGAGGGTAAGAGGTACATTCAGAACATGGGTAACGTTTCCCCGTCAATACATAGGTAACACTTTTAGGTTAAAAGTTCCAGTAAAAAGTTTAAGGTTATTCATAATTTATTTCTCTTTGCAAGGCTCTATGATCAGGTATAAATTGTTTTATTTCACAATCAATAT
>DAOVOB010000089.1 GCA_030629925.1 Fidelibacterota bacterium | reverse complement strand
TGGATCATGAATCGCGGATCTTCAGCTATAATACTATCCAGTACCGGTTTTACAAGAAGCGGTTGGTTATCCCCGGCAACGATAAACATAAATTCTGTTTCCTCCGCGGCAGTGGTGAAATTTAATGTATCGCTATAAAAAATACCGTCTGTTTCGACTTTGTATTGATACGTCGTATTGGGAGTTAAGCCCGTTAAGCGGACAATATGGATCAGGCTGTCTCCATTTTCCACCAGATCGTAATGCTCGTTCGCAACGATCCGGTTATCGTTTATATTCTCAGTTCCATAATAAAGGACACTTTCAGCGTTGGAATCAGAAGCCCAGGTAATAGCAATCGACGTTTGCGGTGAATTGTTGAAGTACGACAGGATGGGGGAAATATTTTCCGCTTCCGGTGGAATTACATTATCACGCCAGTTAACAACTTCATCATTTAGGCTAAAATCAGTTGAATCGGTTGAGAGAGTACGGTTTTTAATCTCTTCGCCGGCTATATCCTTTTCTACTGTTTCCCAGTTGCCTCTCGTGTATTTGTATTCAAATGAGGAATTCTCAGCCAATTCAAGAACACGCTGCCATGAATTCGGATTCACTTTGGTCATTGCCAGCTCACCCGGATCCCAACCGTTTAATGTCCCTACAATATATATCGTATCTTCTTCCGGCGTAAATTCGGGAACAGTGACATTGAAAGTGATCATTACCGTTTGTGACAATGCCGGACTAAAACTCATTAAAACAAATAACAATAAGGAACATTTTCCGAAAAAACCTTGATGAAATCTTTTCATTTACTTACCTCTCTTTTAATTTATTTTGACCCATAGATCACTTTCATATCAGGACGTTCAGTACAGTAGTAATGAACCCAGATATAAATGTGGTTAAACAATGCGACGAGCAAAGCTGCTTTAGATAGTAAAAGTAAGCCCGGCAAGTAGAGAATCATGAGACCATAGAGGTACATCCCATTCTTTGTGAAACGGAATATTCCTCCTTTTACAAAGGACTCGTTATAGTTTTTGTCAAAATGGTCAATTCCGTATGCCCTATCCATGCCAAAGTACTTTATTACAGAATAAAAAAGATAAATTACAAGAAGTGTCATCACTGCTGCTACAGAATATGCAAAAACAGGATTTATTGATAGTGACTTTTGATCGCTTAATGCCAAGAAAACGATAACGATCAATCGACTAACAAAGAGAAGTGAAAACCCGATCTTATATATTTTAAAAGCCTTTGGCATTCCATAACGTGATGTAAGCGTATTTTTATAGAGTTCCAATCGCCAGATCATCCAAACATAGATCTGATGAATAATTGGGACAGCTATTGCCAGCCAAAACCACGTAGTGGTAGCAATACCCCATAATGCTCCATTTATTATATTTTCATTGTAAGTAATAAAAATTTGTATAACAGCAATAGAAATTACGACAAACAATAAATGCCAAAATTGATAACGAAATATTCCCTTCACTACAAACTCCTTCTACTATATCCCTGCTGATCATTCGTCTTCTGTGAATTATGACAGCAATAATATTCCGATAATATACGGTAACAAAACCAGCAATGCCATCGCGGGATGTCCGCGTCGTGCCGTGTTGCGACTATCCTCACTTAGATTTTCTTTGCCCACAGAACATTTTATTGTTCTTTTCGTGCGGTCCAGATACGCGTGTCAATCACTTCATTGTCCGGCGTAAATACTTTCATTGTGCAAACATCTTCATCGACTGTAAGGATACAATAATGATGCTTTTTTTCAAATACCGTGGAATATGGATTCTGTTTTTTTGCCTTACTGCTTTTGCTGTATAGCGGGGCTCCCGAGCCACCCGTTATGATCATTGAAACACCTTTCCCGGGCTCTGAACGTTCATAAAAGTGGTCATGTCCTGCAAACATTGCTGTTGCATTGTACTTCTCCAAAAGCGGCATTATAACTTCCTGTGAAAATCTGACGCCTCTTTCCCGGGGGTGTCCGTCTTTAAGTTTACCATGGCCTCCCGACGTCCATGCGGGATAATGACTGGCAAGAAAAATGAACTTTGCATTCGAGTTGGCAAGAATATCTTCCAGCCAATTCGTAAGATCGCTTCCATCCGACCAATCCATTGCTCCATCAATTCCTATTAGTAGGACCGAGCCAATTTCCTGTAACCAATTCTTTCCGCCGGGTGTCGGGAATATCTGAGTAAATAATGGGCAGTCTTGCTCGTGATTGCCAATTACGGCATAATATGGGATCGTGGCAAAAAAGTCTTTAGCCGGACCGAAATACTGTTCGTCCCATTCATGATCGCGCCTACCTCTTGAAACCATATCACCGACAAATACAGAAAACGCCGGTTTCTTTGTGGTCACGGCTGCGGCGACCCGTTCCCAGTCTTTGGGATACGATCGGCTATCGCCCAGAATAGTAAATACGAATTGCTCACCTCCCGCCAAAGTTCGCATCGAGTAAGGTCCGACCGACGCGATAAAATCATCCTTGGATGAAAAACGTGTCTTCAGGGAATACTCATATTGAGTATCAGCTATCAGGCCTTCAACTTTGAATGAGTGTAATAGTGCCGGCTTCGATATGTATTGCCGGTCATTTACTTCAAGAACAACTTCGGCCGGCATATTCACACGGCAACTTACTGTGAACATATTCTCGCCGGCATAACCCAGGATCGGTCCGGTTTGAAAAGCGAGTGCCGATAATTCCACTCCATATAAACGGATATCTACATCCGCGGATCTGATCTTTTTTGAAATGATTGAAACTTTAGATGTTTTTTCATTCTTCTGTGTTTTGATCCCTTGTATCCAGGTACCTCGAAGTTCATTTGAACCCTTTTTTAACATCGATGCCGGAATGGCCGGTATTGTTTTATAGGACATTCCTTCAATGGGGATAGGAAGCGCTTCACCATTTAAAGTTAAATTTTCAAGGTAAAGCGATTTTTCCAATGCCAGCCATGTAAAATGTGTCGGATCTTCAATCTGAAATTTTGCGCGAAATGCGACAGGATGTTTTCCAACTTCTTTCAGGACAAAAGCCTTCTGCCATACTGAAACAACTTCGTTCTCAACACGAGAAACATGTCGTTTGGCACTGGCAAGGAAATCAGTCGGTTCAGTTTCAACACGAGCAAAAGCTGCCTCTGAAGCGGCAACAGTCAAAATTAGGATCAGTTTAAATACAATACTTCTTGAATCAATTTTTATCATGTTTTTCTCTTTCCATCTTACAGGTTATTCCTTTGCACAATAATACTGTGTAAATATATAATTTACTCATTGATTTATAAAGATTTTTTAATGCTTATGCTAAGTATAGACTAAAGAATATTTTAAGAATTTCATTTAATCAGCTGAATCGAAGGCTCCCGATCGCACTATATCCGGAATTAAAATCGCCATTTCAGCAAAAAGGTATATCCTTTAACACCAATGTCAGTCCCGTCCCACGACCAAGAGCCCCAATGCTGTTCCAGATCCAACTGGTTAACAATACTTGATCTGTCCTGATCCGCACCCAAAGCATGAACAAGGCTCATGATCAAGCGAGAATAATTGATGCCGTAACCTGAAGCATCAAATACGGTTGATCCATAGGTGTGATTACCAAAACGAACGAACATAATATCATATAGTCCAAATTGCAGGGCATTCATAGATTCACTGTCTTTTATATCATGCGCATATTTAATATGGATCAATTCGCTTCCGCTGCTCACATCTTTCAGAGAGACATTGACATTGAAACCAAATAAATAATTATTAGTAAGATCCGAACCCAAATTCTTGAGTGTGTAATGAATTCCGGGGGTAATATCAAAATGCATATCATGTTCAAAAAGGGTCATATTTCCTTTGTTAAAGGAAGCTAGGATTGGCCATTCAACTATGGCGCCAATATCAAGTCCCCTATTGGAGACCATTACCGTATCTGGGTACTGTAAATATTGTGCCTTCTCGGTGACACCAATTGATGCATGAATAAAGGAATACCATGAAATTGCGGCACTCAAACCACCATAAAAGATCTCCGGTGAATATTCTTCGGGCGCATAGGTCCAGTTTACCGTGGTCATACCCAGGCCAAGTGTGAATTTTTCGCCCAATTGAAATCCACCTGCGATCGTACCTGAGCCAAATTGATTCAACCATTCCAAATTACTTGTATTGATCCCAATTCGATTTTCATGGGCAAACATGGC
Organism: Fidelibacterota bacterium; assembly: GCA_030629925.1. Classification (GTDB taxonomy): domain Bacteria; phylum Fidelibacterota; class Fidelibacteria; order Fidelibacterales; family Fidelibacteraceae; genus M50B103. The sequence continues at coordinate 1,445 of DAOVOB010000089.1, read as the reverse complement.
TAAAGCGGCGGGGTTTTCCCACATTCCCTGCGGATCGTCTGCCCAGATATTTGCAAAAGAACCTCCCATGCCTAAGGCTTGGGCACTCGGAGAATATAGATCGTTGCTTCGGGGATTAAAAAATGGCGCAGGAACTGCATACAAAGAGGAAATGATCGTAACACATACCAGACTGATAATGATCTTCGACATAGCTTTCATCATGAGAGGGTCTCCTTCATTATAAAATTCTGCTATTCATCGCTAACAAGTTGATAATTAATAATATTATTAAGTAAGTATACGCTGAAAAAAAGCGCAAAAAAAATACTTTTTAAACTTCTGTATTCAGGTGGTCAATTCATTTTAGAAGCAACATCTTATTTGTTTTGATGATCCCGCTACCGATCTTCAAAGTGTAAATATAGATGCCACTGGCAAGATCCCCGGCATTGAAAATAAGGGAATAACTACCGGCTAGTTGATTCTTATTGATCAAAGTTTGAATTTCTTTGCCATGAATATTGTAGACTTTCATGACCACATGATCTGCTACGGGTATTGAATAGTCGATCCGTGTCACCGGATTGAAAGGATTGGGATAATTCTGATGAAGCCGGAATTCATTTGGGACCTGTTTTTCAATGGCGGTCTGAAAATTGATCTGTATCAGCACACTCGTGTGTGGATTGGGGGTAATTCTTTCGTACATGACCTCCCCCACATCTTCAGCATACCAGCTGTATCTCAGCCGAATGTTGTTCCCTAATGAATCGTAGTGGGATTGTCCCATTTTAATACAATTATAAAAAGTACCGGCCGGTGTTATAACTGTTTCTGTATTGCTGAGAGTTGAATCCATTATAGAAATATCTTCATATTCGTAGTGAAGAGAATATCCGGGGGTCAGGATTTCATTGCGAAAGAAGGGGTATCCCATGGGATAGACCATTGCGGAATCAATATCGGTGGATTCACCAGACATAGCGACCAGTAAGACATTTCCCAAACTATCCTCACGCAGCCAGAATACATGAGATACATGAGTATCAGCTGGAGCATCGTCCATTATTGACGAACCAACCAGTTTATAATACAATTCACCGTGTACTGAATCCGTTCCTTCAATCGTTTCGTATGATGTGCGCAGTGCCCAGCCGGGCCCTTCAGTGCCCGAACGGTATACCAAACTGTTTCCCATTTGTAAAGGTAAATAATAATCTGCAGCTGTTTGTGCCGACAGAACAGTGAACGCACCCCAAAGAACAAGCAGTATAAAAGTGATCTTTTTCATTTCACTCTCCTTGTTTTTTTCGAGTTCTTTTTATCACTCAGATGATCAACTTATTTTATAAGCAACATCTTATTTGTGTTGACGATCCCGTTCCCGATTTGTAAGGTGTAAATATAGATACCACTGGCAAGATTCCCGGCATTAAAAATAATGGAATAACTACCGGCTAGTT
>DAOVOB010000163.1 GCA_030629925.1 Fidelibacterota bacterium | reverse complement strand
ACGGGTTTTATTCTATTTTATATAATTGGTTAAAAGATTGACACCACTGGTTTATTTTTGTAATTTGTGGTGTTATATACACAAAAACCAAGTAAATGTGAATGAGTCTGAAAATATACAACATCTCCAAACGAGTATCACCCTTTACTCCAGCCTCTACTGAAGGTGATTTTATTTCCAACACTTCAAAGATCTTTAACGAAAATAAGATCGATGTTCGTGTTTTTCTTCCGCGTTACGGATATATTTCAGAGCGCAAATATATCCTGCGTGAAGTCATTCGACTAAAAGAGATCTCAGTTAAGATAAATAACGAAGAAATAATTTCTTCTGTAAAATCAGCTTTTATACCCGATTCCAGAGTACAAGTATATTTCAATATCTATCCTGAATACTATAAAGAGATCACTAAACAGGTTACGAGTAATTATCAACAACCAAAAAACAGCAATGTTTTTGACACCTACCTGATGTATAGTTTTGCAGCTTTGAATACACTTGAGCGTCTATACTGGCAACCGGATGTCATTCTTTGTTATAACTGGCACTCAGCTTTGATCCCCGTTTTATTGAAAACCATATTTAAAGATAATGAATGGTTTGCCAATACTAAGATCGTTTCTGTTCTCAGTTCAGATGAATCCTTCTATTCATTTCCTGAAGATAACCTTAAGAAATTCGATATTAAGAATAGCAAGGACATCGTTGATCCTGCTGCCCTTTTACAGGAATCTCTTTCCTGTTCAGATGCTGTAATCCGCTTGAATTCTAAAAAAGACGATAAGTTAAGTACGCTTCTCAAAAAGAAAAATATTGCTGAAGTTTTATCTTCAAAGAAGGAACATAATAAAATATTCGACATAAACACCTCTAACAATAACATAGAATTTTGGGGTCCAATTGCAAAAGAACTATATGAATTTCTCGACAGTCTGTAAGCAAACTACTACAAGCGCAACTACACGTCAAAGTAAAATTACTTTGGCTTTTTTTTGCTTAGTTATTCTTACAATACTGATGTCATCCTGTGACAACAACATTTTCCGTACTCCTTATGGGAACAAGACGTTAACGGTCGACACTTTGTCCTACGATCAATCTATTATAAGCGGGATCAAAAATCTCAATGCCGATGCTTCGGGTAATTCTCTTTATCAAAGTAAAGTTGGTAATTATGCTGATCTTAGTTCAAAATTTCTGGTCAAATTTACTAATTTCGTTTCTTTGACCGGCTTACCTGATTCGGTATATGCTACTATAAATGATGCAAATGTTGTGTTTCATATTGCCGATTGTTGGGGAAATGAAGACAATATATCGCTAGATATATCCATGATCGAAACCGATACGGCATATTATTGGGCGAATAACACGGTTGCTGAAGATGCTTTCGACCTAATTGATGGACATACCTCATATTACAGCACATTCGATGTCGCCACTGATCTTGATTCGATATTAGTACCTATAGATCTTGCAACAGTGAATGACTGGCGTGACTATCGGGATTCAAGCTATGTAAATAATGGATTTACGGTTACAAAGACCAATGATACCCAAGGCTTGATTGCATTTCATACACTTGAATATTCAACCAGTGGGTTGGATCTTCGTCCCCGCTTAATTTTGGAATGTACTATTCGTGATACTAATGACGTCTATATAAAAGACAGCACTTTTTATGTCCTCGGTAGTGGCGATATACAATATACCGAGAGTAATGCAGTGGTAGATGATTCGCTTTTCTACCTTTCCCAGGGAAATATCTTCAGATCATATATTGAACTTGACGATCTACGACAAGATACTTTACTGGGTCCTACCGATCTTTTAAACAGAGCAATGCTAAGCTTGGTATTAAAACCTCTGGATAAAATGATTGCCAGCAGCGATACTCTTTATGTAACGACCCGTTTATTTAAAACAGATTATTGGGAACAAGATAGTATTGCCTATACCTATACTGCCTATTCACCCCCATTCACTGATATCGATGATACGATTAGCATAGATATCTCTCAGCTATTACAATACATGATCTCAAATCCGAAAGAAATGGATCATGAGGGCTTATTCTTCTATTTGAATAATGAGTATAATGCTTTTAATTTTATAACTTTCGATCCGGCTAAAACAGAACTGGATATTGTGTACACAAAGGTTAAAGATGAATAAAAAAACACTACTTCTTATTACATTATTATTATCCTTCTCATTTAGTTTTGCCGGGGTGTTTGAACTATATGGTCTTGGGAAAGTTGGACTGAACTATTCAGTTTCTAGTATGGGAAGAGCCAAAAGCTCAAGCGCCTACTCAGATACTCTTACTGTAAATTTACAAAACCCTGCCAATCTCGCCTATATTCAGAAAGCCGGGATCGAAATGGCTATTAGCTCCAATCACAATGCCATTACCGGAACCGGGAATACCGATAACTACACCGGATTCTCCTATGGAATGATCAAATTCCCCCTCTCGCAAAAAGGCGGTTTTACTCTTGGATTGGTTCCACTTACATCCTCCCATGCATCATATCAAATTGTTGACGAGGTCAACGAATACAATGAAACGGCAACATCTGTTGGAAATATATATACGGCTACCCTGGGCGCCGGCTATTCTTTCTTCAAGCATGGCGAGCTGGCCATTGGAGCAAGCGCTGATTTCCTGATCGGCGGTTATAATATTGTAAAAGAAATGGATTTTACTTCTGATTTATATTCTGATGTTATAATCGAGACGGATGAAGGTTTCACCGGTTGGAAATTTACCGGTGGCATTACTGTTAAACCTATAAAGAATCTTACTTTGGGTGCTGCATACTCATACGTAAGCAATTCATCCCGGCGCCAGATCACAAATTATATGACAAATCGTCCAAATAACTCATCTTACTTCTATTCTCATATTGATACAGTGGAATACAGCAACACAGCTGTTTTTCCAAACCGCTTTTCTCTAGGTCTTGCATATATGCCTATTCCGCGTTATATTTTTACGCTGGATTGGATGCAGTATCAATTTGATGATCTTGCATCTGATTATTCATTTAATCCGTTTTATGAAGGATCGCAGATACTTCCTTTTAATCATTACGGATTAGGTTTTGAAAAACAAGGGCAACTAAATGAATATCTGTCATATTTCCAGTCACTTACATATCGTGGCGGTGTTTTTTACGAAGAACAGTATATGGCAAATTCACAAGGTACTCCGGTTAAAACCTATGGATTAACCTTGGGTTTGGGTGTTCCTTTTACCAAATATCAGAATCGTGTTGATGCTGCATTTATGGTCGAATACAATACAGGTACCATCTATGAACAAAGCGGTATACAAGCGATCAATATTAATGAGTTCGTATATAGCCTGAATTTAAGTATCACGATAGCTGAGAACTGGTTTAATACGAGAGGTAAATATAGATAGGATAGGAGAAAAAATGACGAGAACAAGAAAATGGCTGTTATTGCCAATCTTGGTGGTGTTTCTGGTTTTGGGCGTTTATAATTGTGTTCCTCCGCAATCGCAGGCGAACACAGACGAGATCAATGCCATGAAAGAACAGAAAAAAGAAGAAGTACTGAATAAATGTAAATTCAGACTCAGCAACGGTCGTCAGTACATGATCCAACAAGCATGGACCGACGCACTGAGAAACTATCATGAGATCATTTCTGCCGGTTGTGCCGAAAATTTTGTTGATCCCTTATTCAAAGATATGGCATCATGCTACATGAAGATCGGTAAACCGGATTCAGCCGCATATTTTATTGATGAAGGTTTGAGTTATGATGCAACCAATCAACATTTATTACAATTATCATCATATTACAAAGAACGCGCCGGCGACTATGAGGGCGCAATTGCGATTTACCAGCAATATAATGCACTGTACTTAGATGACGTTGAATATCTTGCAAAACAAGCAAATGCTCTTGATATGTTCGGGCTCTACGATGAAGAGCTTGATATTTGGGAATATATCATGGATATCGATCCTGATAACAATGACGCTATCAATGCTATCATCTCTGTTCTTGGAAAAATGGGTCGCGATCCTAAAGCATTCTATCAGAAAGCATGGGAAAACAATACAGCCGATCCTT